>JAGXAD010000154.1 GCA_018971745.1 Patescibacteria group bacterium | reverse complement strand
TATCCGTCATGTTTCAAAAAATTAAATAGTTTATCGCTGTTTCCGAAACCTTGACATGTATAATCGCATTATATATCATGTCCTATAGTGCCGCAAAGAGAATTTGCACCAAAAGGAGGAAATACAATGAGAACTTTGAAAATTTTCGTAATCGCCGCATCACTGTTTCTTTTTGCAACGCCGGCAATATCATCCACCTCGGCTCCTCAAATGGAAATGCCGTTTCTTTTTTCTTTTGCGACGCCGACCATATCCGCCACGGCTTATCCGCCGGAAATCAAAAAACGAATAACGCAAGAATCAAAATCCTTCGTCTGCAAGACCACATCTTCATTGTTCATCAAAGTTTATGCAGATCCAAAAAGTATTATTTATATCGCCGGGCATGCAGAAAAAGAAATGATGATCACTGAAACCAATGAATGGAATGATGCGAGTAACTTCTTAACAGATAAACCTGTACGTGTGTTTCTGCGAACGAGTAGCGGGTGGAAAAAATCCGATGATCTTACAAAACAAGAGGATGGTGAAGTAGAAAATATGTTGCAGCCTTTTCATAATGACGAGGCTTTGGCAACCTTGCAATCTTGCGTAAAATCTAATCTACGCGCACCCAAAGCCGCGGCTCCGTAGCCGCCGGAAATGCCGGACATCAAAAACGCGCCAATACAATTTGTTTGTGAAACGCCGTCTCTGTGGTTTTTCAAGGTGTATCTTGCCGAAACATGGCAAGTGAGAGTTATGGGACACGATAAACAAGAAATGATAATGGTCGTAACGAGTCAGGATAAAGAAAATATTTTTGTGTTCATCCCAACGACTGGTGCCTGGAAAAATGTCAGCGATCTTAAAGATGAAAAAATTGAAGAATTGTTGAAAAAAACTTTTGGTTCCCAGCCAACCAATGAAGATGGACTGTAATAAATTCGTGTGCAGAATCCAAGCTCCGCGAACTGCGCCGAGCGCTTGAGAGGTAACCACGGTGTATCGTTTTCATCTGCAAGCATTGATTATGTTTTGTCTCTTTAATTTCTTGCTTCCGAAACAATACGGATACGCAACTGAATATCCTCCTGAAATTCAAAAGCAGATTGCGCAAGCAGGCACGCCGATTGTCTGCGAAACAGAATCGCCACGCAGAGTTGGCACGATCGCTTATACGAAGCGAGGTGAACCGTGGCTCATCAGAGTATTTACCAGAGACGGACACAAATTGGAAATATGGTTCAATGAATCGATATCGCGTTTTTCCCTTCTGTTCGGAATAACGGATAAAGTATATTTTTATGAAAACGGGCAATGGTTTGACCAAGATAATTTGCCGGAAGAAGAATCGCGGCGGCTTGACCGCCGGCTGAAATTTACCGGCGCAGAAAAACGATTTTTCAAAGAATGTTTTGAACAAAAAAGAAACGCCGCGCCTTAATAAGGCGCGGTTTTATTGTTTGTCCAAAATACCGCGCAACAGAGCTACGCGGTATCTCCATGTTCATTTTTTCTTCAAAAAATTCAGCATCTTTTCAAGCGGCCATGCGTTGATAATATCTTTTTTTTCCGCCCATCCCCTTCGCGCCTGCGCAACGCCGAATTCCAAAAATTTGAAATGCTCCGTTGAATGCGCGTCAGAATCAATGCTCATTTTGACGCCTACTTCAACGCACTTTCTGATATATTCGTCTTTGATGTCGGACCGCGAAGGAAACGCGTCAATTTCCAAAATCGTGCCGGTGCGTTTTGCCGCTTTAATAATTTCGTCAATATTAAGTTGAATCGGCTCGCGTTTATTGATGATGCGCCCGGTCAGATGAAAAATG
>JAGXAD010000015.1 GCA_018971745.1 Patescibacteria group bacterium | reverse complement strand
CCGATACGACTGAAATTGGAAAGTTCGTGAAGGGCGTTGCAGGAGACCTTGCAATCGGCAAAACCGTTTCCGTTAACGGCACGGCAAATTCGGACGGAAGCGTCACGGCGCAATCAATTCAAGTAAGGCCCGCGATGCCTGCTCCCGCGCAATGAACCATTGCATAATCGGCGGGCTTATCTGCCCGTTGATTTTTATGGATATGAATAAGAAGTACGGAGAATTGTAATAAAAGATATTTGATATTGAATGAGTCAGTTTTTTGTTGTAAAATGATTCCGAAAGCGTTTGGATTAATCTTTTATTGCATACAACCAAGTTACGGTATGGAACATCTTGAACAACAATTTTTGTCTGCTGAAAAGAGTAAAGAAAATGAAAAAACATATCTTGAAAAACAATTTCAAAATCCGAAAATTTTTGGTTTGGAAGGTGCTGAGGACGAAATTGAAATATTTGACATTATTCCCCACAAAGCAAAGACGAATGTTCCCATGCTTTTTATTTCGGGCTGGTCAGGAACGCCTCACGCCTATAAGGAAAATATTCTTAGCCATGCGAAGTTCGGGAGAAGAGTAATTTCTTCAAATACTCCTCATGGGATTGAAGCGCAGAATAACGAACAATTTCCAAATTCTGAAATGCGCAAAGTCGTCGCGGCAATAAAGACGCTTGAGGCGTGCGGCATTGAAAAAGTTGACGCAGTAGGTCATTCTGAAGGCGCCATTGATGTTGTTATGGCCGCAGTTTTGTATCCGGAAAAATTCCGAAATATTGTTCTTGTTAACCCCGGAGGTTTACAGGGCAAAGATTCTTTATGGTAAATGCCGCGCGAGTCATAGGTAAAAGCCCGATTCATTCGTTGAAAGAAGTGCTCGCCATTTCATCAAGCGACATTACGGAACTTTTGAAAATTGTTAAGAAAAATGGAGTCGGGATTTCCGTGGTAAGCGGTATTGATGATAGGGTGTTTCCGATGGATCGGATGCAAAAAGCAATAGAACTTGACATGATTAACGGCTTCTATTCAACAAAGGGAACTCATAACGAATTTATATTGCGCCCCGCACGGTATTCAAAATTGGTTGATAAAGCGCTTGATGATTTAGAAAAACGAGGAGCGGGGAACAAATAATGAATTCATGCACTGTCATTAAATTCTGCATTTAAGGTTGTGTGATTTTTTAACAAATGGAATCGTTATGGATGAAAAATTTTCAACTATTTTGCCAGAGGCCGAAATGACAAAAAAAACAATAATTTGCATACCTGGGTTGGGCGGGCACCCAAGTGTTTTTAGCGCATACGATCAATTCTTTTCGCAATACAAACTTCGTCATTTAGAACTTGTAAATCGCCAAAAAGCCTTCAAGGATTTAATGGCGATGATAAATGAAGAAACGAAAGTCATTCTATTGTGCAATTGTTACGGAGCGCAAATTGCTCTCCAAGCCGTTGCGGTTGCGCAGGATAAAGTGCGGGCAATTGTTATCGTGGAACCGTTTTTCGTTCAATTCCAGCAATGGCTTATTTTATTTCGTCCCGTTATAAAGTTTCTTTATTGGGTTTCTCTGTTGACGGATTGTATAGGATTGCGCCGAAGGCATTTTACCTATCAACCGGATTATGCGAAGCTCGCAAAATATCCGATTTATGTCCAGCCAATCTTTGACATGCGGTGGCAAGATCTCACGGATTATTTTGATAAAATTTATGACATTCTAACTTACACATTGCCGTCCAAAATAGAGAACCCGACACTTTTAATTTTTTCCCCGAAGGGATTTATGAGAAGCGGTGGCGTGCGGAAAAAGCTTCAAAATATTTTTGTGAATTCTCATGTCGTGGAAACCGACGGCGGGACGCACAACATAGTAACTATAATGGAAAAGTCCTTGGCGGCGTCTATTGACCAATGGCTTGTTAAGACAACATGATTTCAATCATTATTCCCGCCTATAACGAAGAGGAATGCATTGGCGGCATTTTGCAGTCCATAGCCGACCAGGATATTGAAGAAGCCGTTGAAGTGGTGGTTGCCGATGCCAATTCGCGGGACAAAACAATTGAGGTTGCGGAAAAGTATCGAAACCGTTTGCCGCTGCTTACCGTAGTAAAAGGCGGATGGGCTCCGGTTGGCAGGAATAACGGCGCGCGCGCTTCGTCCGGAGATCCGATATTTTTTATAGACGCCGATATCACGCTTCCGCGGCGCGATTTTTTGCGCACAGGAACCGAAATGTTTCGAAAAAAGAATTTGGCCGTTGCGACAACATATCTTTGGCCGAACAGTAACAATTGGTTGGATTATGTTCTGGTCGGGTTGTACGATGCCGTTCTTTTGTCGGCTAAATACATTCGGCCGTTAGGCGCGATGTGCATTGTGGCAAGCCGCAACGCGTTCATAAAAAGCGGCGGATACCCCGAGAACGAGGTAATGGCGGAAGATCATGATTTTGTGTGGCAGTGCCGAAAATTTGGGAGATACGATGTGCTCTCTCTGGCTGCTCTTACTTCCGTTCGGCGGATGGAAAAAGAGGGTAGATTGGTTTTGGTGTATAAATATTTGAAAGCAACTGCGTATCGCTTGCTTTTTGGTCCCATCACGCACCCCATTTTCAAATATGAGTTTGGCTCGTACTCGGGTGAAAAAGAAACAAAAGAAAAAGTGAAAGAGACGGATCAGCCACGAGTGACGCTTTATTGCGAATTGTACAGATTTACGGGCAACATTTTTTATCGCGGCATCGGAACTGGTTTTATCACGTCATACGAGAATCAGATGCGCGCCTTGAAAGCGCAGGGAATTTTTTTCACCCAAGATTTAAGGACGCAAACGGATATTTTTCAGGCAAATTCCCACGGTCCGCGCACCCTGTGGCTTATCAAGAAATTTAGGAAGCGCGGGGAAAAAACTATTCTATACGCCCACGCCACTGCAGAAGATTTGCGGATTAGTTTTAGGATACTCCGTTTTTTTGTCCCGCTTCTGAGGAAATATCTTTCTTATCTTTATCATCAGGTTGATATGATCGTTTGTCCTTCAACGCATACCGCCGACCTCTTGATTCAAAAATACGGAATTCCTCGGATCAAAACCGTTGTTATTTCAAACGGCGTTGAAGCAGGAAAATTTTTTTGCGACAAAGAAAAGCGAAAAAAATTGAGGAAGGAACAAAACATTGCCCATCACCATCTTTTAATTATTAATGTTGCCATGGCCATTAAGAGGAAAGGGGTGGATACCTTTATTGCCATGTCAAAAATATTTACCGATATTCGTTTCATATGGTTCGGTAAAATTTTTTCGCGCACCGTTGCCTCGGGCATCCCGCCGCATCCGGCAAACGTTTTATTTTACGGCTATGTGCCGGATATAACCGTTGCGTATTCTTCCGCCGACATCTTTTTGTTTCCTTCTTATGAAGAGCAGCAAGGCATTTCCGTCCTTGAGGCGGGATCAGCGGGTCTTCCCGTTGTCGTGCGCGATATTCCCGCGTATGAAGGCTGGCTTGAAGACGGGGTTCACTGTTTTAAAGCAAAGAACGATGAAGAATTTGAAGAAAAACTGCGGCGTTTGATTCAAGATGAGTCATTGCGCCAAAAAATGGGAACAACATTGCGAGCCATGATTATGCGGAATCATACGATTGAAGCGGTGGGTCGGCAACTTGCCGATCTCTATGCGGCATTGGGGACGGATACGGAACATGTTTTGAAACGAAAGACAATAAAAAAATGATTATGTCGGATTCTTTAACCAAATTTTTGATAGCGCTTGTTTTGCGGCATAAATATTTTTTTCTTTTTCCGGCGGTTGTGATTGAGGGTCCTGTCGTTACTATGGCAAGCGGTTTTTTTGTATCTCTCCACATTTTGAATCCGTGGTTTGCGCTGCCGATTATTGTTGTCGCTGATGTGACGGGAGACGTATTATATTATGCCATCGGTTGGTTTGGCAATAATTGGACGGTAACGCGCTGGATTGTTAAAAAGTTGAATGTGGATAAGGTGAAGAATCACGCCGGTGCGGCGTTTGAGAGACACGGCGGAAAAATTTTGCTTTTCGGAAAACTGACGCATGTTTTTGGTGTGGTCTTTTTGGTGGGAGCGGGATACGTTAAGATGAGTTTAGCAAAATTTATAAAATACAACGCTCTCGGAACGGTTATTAAATCAAGCGCTTTGATGGGCGTGGGATATTTTGTCGGCGCCGCATATGAAATTTACGGCAAGGACTTTGAAACAGGAACGTTTGCTGCAGCCGCGGTGTCGCTCGGAGCGATTGCGACATTGTTGTATTATGCCCCGCATGTTTTTAAAAAAATGATTTCGTTGGGGAACGATATTGATATGTGAAATTTTATTACGAAAACAATTATTAAAAGTAAAACCATACGCGGCGCATGAATAAGACGTTTACATTTTACGAAAAGCACAAAAATTTTTGGACGAAAGAAAACGCGGCGTCGTTCGGCATGAGCGTGTTTTTCTTTTTGGTTGCGATGTCCGTGCAGCACATCGCCGACGCGTACGTGAACCGTCTGCGGGGAACCGCGGTGGACGATTTGCTGTTAAGCAATTTGCCGGTCCTGGACATTGACGCCTTGATTATTCTTGGCGCATTAGTGCTGACGCTTATTCTGTTGTTTCTGGGATTTTTAAAGCCAAAATACGTGAATTTTGGTTTGAAATCAATGGCGCTTTTTATCGTGGTGAGGTCGTTTTTAATCAGCTTGACCCATTTGGGAGCAGACCCCGGGCAATTAGTGCTGGATCCGAACAGTTTCGGTTTCGGATTGTACAACATTTTATTTAACGCGAAAAACGATTTTTTCTTCTCGGGGCACACCGGCGTGCCGTTTTTGGCGGCGTTGATATTTTGGCCGGAAACAAAATGGCGTTATTTTTTTCTTGCGGTGTCTTTTGCGTTCGGCGCAGCCGTATTGTTTGCCCACATGCATTACTCCATTGATGTATTCGCGGCGCCCTTCATCACTTACAGCATTTTTGCGCTGACAAAACATCTTTTTCCTCAAGATTATGAAATAAGCAGAAGGGAATAAGGCATTGGCATGAATGATGTTGACAAGAAAATTGAAATTATATATGCGGGCAAGGATTTTATTGCGGTAAATAAACCCGCGGGCATTGCGATGCATGGAGGAAAATCCGTGCGCGGCAAAACCGTTGCGGATTTTTTGGTTGCACAATTTCCTGAATTGAAAAAAGTTGGGGATGATCCCGCGGTGCGTCCGGGCATGGTGCATCGTTTGGATAAGGACACTTCGGGCGTTTTGCTTGTTGCGCGAACCGAGCAGGCGTTTCATGATTTAAAAAATTTATTTAAGATGAGGCAAGTTGAAAAAACATACGCGGCGCTTGCGGTCGGGCATGTTGTGCCGCGCAAGAGGATTGTTGATTTGAAAATCGGGCGCATGGTGAAACGCCCGGCGCTTCGCGCAACCGAGCAATCAAACATAAAAAACGAGCGCGAAGCAAAAACCGAATACCGCGTCTTAACATATCTGCAGGGCTATTCATTGCTTGAGGTAAAGCCGAAAACCGGGCGCATGCACCAAGTGCGAGTGCATCTTCGCGCCATCGGCTATCCGGTCGCGGGCGATAAACTGTACGGCAAAAAAAATGCCGGACCCGAAGGATTACACCGCCAGTTTTTACACGCATCCTCGCTTTCGTTTTCGTATCCCGAAGGCAAGCGATGGCGTTTTGAAGCGGATTTGCCGGACGATTTGGCAAAAGTGTTAAAAAATCTGGAAACAAAAAAAACAACGCAATAAAAAACTCGCCTGTGGCGAGTTTTGCGTTTTTTAAAACGCGTCAATGCCGGTAATTTCTTTTCCGAGAATTAAGGTGTGAATGTCGTGCGTTCCCTCGTATGTTTTTACCGATTCAAGATTCAGAAGATGCCGTATGATTGGATGGCCGTCGGTAATGCCGGCCGCGCCGAGAATGTCGCGCGCGGTACGCGCGCAGTCAAGCGCCATTGCGACATTGTCCCGTTTGGCAAGGGAAATTTGCGTCGGCGTCACCGAGCCCGCGTCCTTCAACTGCCCCAAGCGGATGCATTTGAGTTGAGCGTTCGTGATTGCGGAGAGCATCGCGACCAATTTTTCCTGCACCAGCTGGCGCGACGCAATCGGCTTTCCGAATTGCTCGCGGGTTTTTGCGTAGTCAAGCGCGGCGTGGTAGCACGCCATAGCCGCACCCACGGCTCCCCATGCAATGCCGTATCGCGCCTGGTTCAGGCATTTGAGCGCGGAGATAAGCCCTTTTTTCCCCGGCGGCAGAATCGTTCCCGGCAGAATGTTTTTTTCCGGAATTACGCATTCGGAAAAACTAAGCGATGAAGTAATTGAGGCGCGCAGAGAAAATTTTCCTTCAATGCGCGTTGCGGTAAATCCCGCGGTACCTTTCGGAACCAGGAACCCGCGGATTTCTCCGTTGAGTTTTGCCCACACTACGGCAATGTCCGCAATGTCGCCGTTCGTAATCCAGGTTTTTTCTCCGCTAAGTACAAAACCGTTTTTTGTTTTTATCGCCTTGGTTTTCATATTTGCCGGGTCTGAGCCGTGGTCCGGCTCGGTCAGGCCGAAACAGCTGATTGCTTTTCCGTCTCGCAGCAGCGGCAGCCAGTGCTCTTTTTGTTCTTCACTTCCGAACGCAAAAATGGGAAACATGCCCAAGGCGCTTTGCACGGACGCAAAACTTCGGATTGAGGAATCGCCCCGTTCAAGTTCTTGCATGATGAGTCCGTATTCAATGTTATTGATGCTGAGGCAGCCGTACCCTTGAAGATTTGCGCCGAAAAATCCAAGTTCGCCCATTTTGGAAATTAATTCCGTGGGGAAAGTTCCTTCGCGATGGTGGTTTTTGATGATAGGCAGAACTTCTCCCGTGACAAAGGCGTGCGCCGTATCGCGCATTGACCGTTCCCGTTCGTTTAATAATTCATCGGTTTTGTAAAAATCAACTCCGAAAAACTGATGATTTGACATATTGTTTTGCCCTTTTTGGTTGTCAAACATCTGATTTAGTTGTTGCACGGTTTTGGCTTCTTTGGCAAGGTTGTTGCAAAAATTTTCATAATCCGTATAATGGATTGATATGGCGGAAAAAGTAAAACAATCAAAAAATCAGCCGCGAACCCTTGGCGAGGTGCGCGTTGGCGACACCGTGAAAATTCAGCAGAAGATTAAAGAAGGCGCCAAGGAAATGAATTTGCTGTTTGAGGGTTTGGTTATCGCAAAAAAGCACGGGAATGGCATATCGGGCACAATTACGATTCGTAAAGTTTCGGACGGCATTGGCGTTGAAAAAATTCTGCCGATTCATTTGCCGACCATAACCAAGGTTGACATTTTGAAACGCTCGCATGTGCGCAGGGCAAAGTTGTACTACATCCGCGAAAAAGCGTCGCGCGAAGTCCGCAAAAAAATGAAAAAAATCTGGTCGGAAAAATTTGTTGAAACGGCGGACGCGGTTGAACCAGAAATTGCATCTGTTGCGGAATAAAAAATTTTTGCACAGTACTATTCATCACCACGGGCAGTACCAGACAGGATTAGAGTAAGATTTATTTTTTCTTTCTAAATGGTATACGCTATATGCTTGAGGCAGAAAGAGGATGGTGTGACGGCTGATGCAATAAGAGTAATGCGGCCATAGGAATGAGACCCCCAAACTAAACCAATCGTATGAAAAAACGGTTTGGAAAGATAAAAATTGTGTGGTCGCCGCAGTTTGCGTACGCAATCGGGCTGTTGGCCACTGACGGCAATCTTTCAAATGACCGGCGGCACATTAACTTTACTTCAAAAGACCGCGAGTTGGTGATTTTGTTTATGCGTTGTTTGGAGTTTACCAATAAAGTCGGCAGAAAATCGAGAGCAAAAAATGCGGCAAAAAAATATTTTCAGGTGCAATTCGGCGATGTGCGTTTTTATAATTTTTTGCTTGGTTTGGGATTGACGCCGAATAAATCAAAAACATTGGCGGAAGTGTATGTTCCGCGCCGGTACTTTTTTGATTTTTTGCGCGGCTGTTTTGACGGCGACGGAACATTTTATTCGTATTGGGATCCGCGCTGGAAATCAAGTTTTATGTTTTATGCGGCTCTTGCTTCGGCAAGCAAGGAATTTGTTGCATGGGTTCGCGGCGAATTATTCAAAAAGTTACGGATAAAAGGACACTTGTCGCGCGATGCGCGTAGGGGCATTTATCAATTGCGGTACGGCAAAAAAGAATCAATGAAAATGTTGAGAAAAATGTATTACCACGATAAAATTGTTTGTTTGCCGCGAAAGCGCTTGAAAATTAAAAAAGCATTGGGTATCATTGGGGTGTCGTTATAAATTATGCGCGGGTGGCGAAACCGGCAGACGCGCTACCTTGAGGTGGTAGTGCCCGTAAGGGCTTGGAGGTTCGAATCCTCTCCCGCGCAAAAATTTTGAAATTAAAAACTTGGAAAATATGACAATATTGAAAAATAAAAAAGTTGTAGGCATTGGTATTTTAATGATTGTCGCGCTATCGGTTATTGTTTTTTTAAACTATAAAAAAGTTTCTATTCATACGAGTTTTTGGAGTCTAAATGGAAAAGCATTATGGGATGATTATTACGGACAAACATTGTGGAATCGACTTTCACAAGGAGATGTAAGCAGTGTTAATTGTCAAAGGGCAATTGCAAGATACTCGCAAGAAAATCCGTTAGACGGCACTAATAGTTTTGATAGCTTTTATAGCTATAAGAAAAAGCGGTGTTTTGGTCTTGATCAAAGAAATTTTAACGGACCAGATGGGAAATATGCCGGTTATACGGATAAAATTTTTGATTTGATAACTGGCGATACTTTAGTTTCTTGCACTACCGATCGCGCAAAAAAAGTATATTTGCATGGACTATCTTGTAGTGACAGTCAAAATGTTTGGACGCAAGATAACAATAATGAACCAAATCCGCCTCCTTATCCGATTTATTCAAACACATGGGCAACGCTAAATACATTGGGAAGAGAATAAAAATATGAAAAAAGTAATTTGTCCAAATTGTGCAAGTGAGAAAGTAAAACCAACAGGAAATTCATGGAATGAGGGTGGTGATATGAAAAATGACGGTACCTATTCTCTACCAATAGTACCAGAATATAGATGTAATGATTGTGACAAAAAATTTACAATACCCGGTAGCGGCGAAATGCGTTTGGACTGTCTTTAGAATACAGCAATTTAAAAATCTCCACGATTACAATCGGGGAGATTTTTGTTTCATCAAAATTATTCTGGTTTTTCTTACGGCGCCGTTTCGGGCGCTGGAGTTTCTGTTTTTGTTTCCGTTTCCGCAATAATTTCCACAGGCGCGCCTTCCCGTTTCGGCAGGCCGAGCGCCAATCTCCGCTCCTTCGGGTCAATGTGAAGCACCACAAAATCG
>JAGXAD010000014.1 GCA_018971745.1 Patescibacteria group bacterium | reverse complement strand
AGGAAATGAAAAATATAATAAAGAAAAAATTAACATTGTTCGGATCAGTCAATAAATTGCAGTGAATGAATAGCGTTTTTTTACAAATAAACAAATTCGCAATAAGTTTTTTGTTTGCTGGCGGAAGGTATTTTTATGTTGTTTTGTGGATAACTTTTTTGGACATTTTTTTAATGAAAAGCCGTCAGCGTAGCTGACGGCTTTTCATTAAAACCGTTTGTTAATAATAAGTTATTAAACATTACTAAACCTTACTATGATGACTGTGTTTTTATCCGTAGGTTCTTTTGTTTTTAAAAGTTTTGCTCAATGATTTTTTGCTTTTTAGAAATTAAGTTTTTGAATTAAATTATATTTTTTGCTCGTTGTTTTTGTGTTATACTACTATTAGTGTTTATTTCTCAATATGACGACAACGGAATGTTAAAATAATACGCTATGCGGCCGTTATTTTACATTCCGTTTTTTCAATAATAATTTTATGCATCTTTTTTCTTCGCAAAAAATTTACGCCAAAATCATTTCGTTTTTTGTTTCGTTTTTGTTTTTGATTGAATCAACCCTCCTGCCCATTGTGACATTCTTCCCTCGCACCGTCTCTGCGCAAACTGCCACCGGCACCATTATCGTCAACGCCACATTGGACGGAAACCCATGGCCGTTATCAGGAACCGCTTCCATTATACTTGATGCATCCACTCCGCAAGGACCTTACTCAAACCTCTCCCAGGTTGTGCCGGCCACCGCTCCTGGCGTGCCAACCGGTTCATATACGCTTACCTATAAATCAGGCGGTCCTCCGGGCGCCGCGTTTTCAAGCATTACTCCTTCGGCTGCGCAATATCTTTCTGCGGGAGGCAATGTTACGTTTACGTTTAATTTCATAACCGTTGCGCCTGCCACCGGCACCATCCTTTCCCGCTCAACCAAAGACGGCGCGTCCTGGGACAGCCCGCCGTTCATTGCGAACGTAACGTATCCCGACGGCCACACCGCAGACGTTTCCACGGACAATCCAATTGACGCTCCCGGTTCGCCCATTGGCGCGTATCGCATCAATTCCGTTACCGCTCCCGTAGGCACTGTTCTGCAGAGCGTAAACGGAGCTTCACTTCCGTACAGCTTTACGCTTTTTTCCGGCTGGTCGACTACCGTGACGTTCAACTTTGCGAGCGTTCAGCCGCTAACCGGCACCGTCATTATCAAGACCGCCAAAGACGGACAATCTTGGGACAGCTCTCATTTTACGGCCAACAACACCGGTCCGAACGGTTCTGCAGTTGCCGATATTGACACTGACGCAAACGGTCAGCAGACGTTTAACGGCGTGCCAGTCGGAACCTATACCTTTACTTCGATTACTCCGCCAGCCGGCGTAATTCTGAAAGACATAAACGGAAGCCAGTTGCCGTACGGCCAGACGTTGTCCGCAAATGGCACGGTCATCTTTACGATTAATTTCACGACCGCGGCAACTTCCAGTCAGCCGTCTCTTTCGCTCTCTGCCGGCAATGCGCAAGGCACGGCCATCTCATTTCCGCAAGGAATCGCGCTTACGGTAAACGTGAAGAACGCAGACCCCGGAAAAGAGGTGCGGGTGTTCTGCACCGACCCGGCCGGGCAGACGTGCGCGGACAATTTTCTTATCGGCACCACCGATGCGAATGGAATGTTTTCTGCGCCGTTTGGGACAGGAGTATTAACGGTCAGCGATTTCCAACATTCTTATGTCATCTATGTGATAATCAACGGAGCAATTTCAAATAAGGTTCAATTCAACGTTACCTCTCGTTCCATTCTGACCTTTCCGATTGCGCGCACCCCGGGAACCACATTCGCCGATCCTTATAAAGTCGGGGATGCCACAACACTGACTGCAACATTGCCTATTTATCTACTGCAATCTTTATTCTCCGTAAATCAAGACATAACGGCATATCAGCAAATTCAGGGACAAACGGCGGTCGTGACCGCTACGACAACAACATTTGACTTGAAAAACAGCGGCGTATGCGACGTTTCCACGGGAGAGTGCAAGTCATCAGGCAATTGGACTGCCGGACAGCTTACCTGTCCCGACGGAGTTTCCGGTACTCGGCAGATGACCGAGTGGGTTACCATTGGCGGCCTTACTTCCGACAAGATCCAGTGGTACTTCCAATGCGCGAGCGCATCGCAACAATCCGTTGTCATCTCGCGCACTCCCGCAACCTCACCAACCGCGTATTTTAAAGTCGGCGATGCTTCTACGATTACCGCGACAATTCCTCCTTCTCTGTTTGTTACTGACCAGCCCGTGAAGGTATTCCGGCAAATTGGGTCGGGGAGCGCCTTTGTCAGCGATAGCTCAAGCACTTTCACGCTTCGCGATAATGGCGCCTGCAATCCTTCAACCGGTACCTGCACGGCTTCCGGTAATTGGAGCGCCAGCCAATTTGCCTGTCCGGCGGGAGTTACCGGCGTTCAGCAGATGACCGAATGGGTGACTGCCGGCAGCGCAACGTCAAATCAGATTCAATGGTATTTCCAGTGTTCAAGCGCCACTTCGCCGTCGGCGAACGGCGGCCGTTCCGCGCCGACCCCGACCACCGCGCCGATGGTGACTTTGACGCTCAATCGCGATCAGGAGCGGGTTTTGCCGGATCAGCAATTTTCGTTTTCCGGAACTCTGGATTCATCGCAAGTCGCGTTCCCGCAAGGAACAGCATTGTTTATGGCGATCTCGAACGGAGTTGCCGTAAACCACATTGAAATAGACGGAAGAACGCTTTCGTCGTCGGATTTTTTTGCAAGCGGCAATAGTATCAAAGTTCCTTTTTCCAGCGCGTTATACAACGGCTCGCATTCTTTCCGTCTTGTTTTGCAAAATGCGCTTCCGGTTCAGCTTGACCGGCTTGTTTCCGTGTGGGTAAGCGCGGTGGACTCGAGCAATACATTGCTTTTGAAAGGCAGAACCGCATCAATTACGGTGGCGCATTTGCCGACGGAAGTGATTGGCAAGGGAGTTTCGTTGAAAGTTCCGGCGCTTATGGATTATAACGGATGTTGTTGGATTTCAAGCACGCCCCTTGTTCGGGTGAGAGTGTTTCAATTCGACGAAATGGATGTTACTCGCGGGCCGTTTTTCACGCCGAATTCGATTCCGCTTCTGCCCGACAATATCGCGTTTACCCTTTTTCCCGGAGACGCCACCATGCAAAGAATCGGCTTGTCGCTTAAACAATTTTCCGATTCTTTGAGCCGCGAATTCATCACGGCACAATACCAGTACTTGCTCGGACGCGATCCGTCATCGGAAGAAATGTCGCGGTATCTTCCAATGTTTACGCAATGGCGCAATCCGCTTGCGGCATTAATGGATGTCTATAATCGCCGCACTGACGTACAACAGGCGGTTTTGGTCCCGCGCGACAACAGTCCTCTGCCGAGCTACGACAAGCTTCTTGAATGGGCAGCGACAAAAGGATGGAAAGAGGAGTCCTCTTTGCAATCGTTTAAGTTGCAGACCGGTTTTGACGACGGATGGAAGCTTTTTCAGGAACTGTGGGGAAAATATGAGCCTTTGGCCATCGGGTATCCGACCGACGATGGCTTTCCCGATAAGTTCACGGCAGACGCGCAAACCAACCCGATATCGGCAATTGCCTCTCTTTGCGAGACGAGCAATCGAAATCACGGCCATTATCGGCAAAGGCTTGAAGAGCCGATTGATTTTGAATTTTGCTGGAAGAACGATCCGATGCTGCGGCACGCCGCAATTTTATGGGCAAAGGATTCGGGTTGGGCGTACAACAAATTTGTCATTTATAATTCCACGCTTGAAGGAACGGGAATTCCGTCGGCGCCGAGCGTCGTAATCATAAATCCTTCGGGCCCGATTTTGGCTTCAATGTTCGGTCCGGGAAAATATTCCGAGTATGCGCAAGAACAACAGTGGCGCTATCCGCCGGCGCAAATGTATTATGATTTGATTTCCTCTTCGGAATACGCGTCATTCCCGGAACCGCGCTTCCGCAAAAACATTGATTCCGTATACCGACTCTTTCTCGGCCGCCAGGCAAACGAGAGCGATATTGCGTGGGTGAAGAGCAAATTTTTGGGCGGTCACGGTCCGGATGATACGTCAGGGTTGTCATATAATCCCTATCAATCATGGATCAACGAACAATGGGAACCGAACGGTCTTTTAGTCGCGTCGAATTTCGATTACGTTTCCGACGTTGAATTCTTGAAAAATCCCCGTTACATCACCGACGACACATACGGCATTCGTTACATTCCGGGAGAAATTGACGCAGTTTCTTCGCGGCTCGTTGAGTTAATGGAAAAATCCGGCAACGCGGAATTGTATCAGGGCGATAATTTCAAACGCATTCTTTCAGGACTGTACCGTCTCTATTTGCGAAGAACGCCCTCCAGTGCGGAAGTTGAGGAATGGCGCGCAGGCGGCAAAAACTTCGGCGACATTGAATTTGCCATCAATCAATCTCCGGAATACGGCAAAGATCCCGCATCGGCCGACGCAATCCGCAATCTTTACCGTAACTATCTTGGGCGAGACCCGAGCGATTCGGAAACTGCTCTTTGGTCCGGGAAAACCATTTCAACCATCGCAAACGGCATCGGCACGTCCGCAGAAATAAAATCAGTTGCCCAACAACACCCGGAAAACGCGTACATCTTTCCGATCAAGAGAATAAAAATTGTGCATTGCGGATTCTTCTGTTCGGTGTTCGGCAAGATTTTGACGATTGCGTTGGTTGTTGCCGCTTCCTATTTCATTCCCGTTACGCTTCCAATCGTAGGTACGATTTCCGGAACTGCCGGAGCCGCGCTTTCCACTTTGGCGGTGAGCAGCGTTTCCGCCGGGCTTAATCTTTCCCAAATTGTAACGGGTTCTTTGAGCAAGGGTTTTAACGAGGCCGGGTTTAACGGAGAAACGTTTGTGCAAGACGTTTCAATCGCGCGCGCGATGGCGGGGCAAGCCGGCGGCGTTTTCAGCATGACGAATCTTTTTGAAAACGCCGACCCGACCATTCTTGACGGATTTCGCACCATGGCGCAAGCTCCGCAAAATAATCCGTTTGCCGAATCGAAATCGCAAAATCAGCAATACGGATTTGCATCGCTTTTCAGTGCGGCGTTGGAGTTATTGAGCGCGCGGCAATTTGGACAATCGCCCGATGCGGCATCAACGCGTCTCGCTCAAATTGACGTTTCCGGGCACTACGGCGGCGTGTCGTCCGTGCCGATGCCGCAAAAAAGCGGTCAGGTCGGACAGACGCAATTGTCTCGGAATGTCATTGCCAAAAATCTTGTTCGCGGTTCATCCGGCAAAGAAGTGTTTCTGTTGCAGAAAATTCTTGGCGTAACCGATCTTACGTTTTTGCCGCAGTATCAAACCGGATATTACGGGCCCAAAACCGAAGCCGCGGTAAAACGGTTTCAGAAACGATACGGTTTGGAACCGGTTGGATTTGTCGGACCGAAGACGCTGGCGCTCTTAAATTTATTTGGCAAATAAAATAAATTGTAAGCCCGGCACTTTTGCAAAAAAATTACGCCGTCAGCGGTTTTTCACTGATGGCGTTTTTCTTTCGTGCGGGCGCTCTTCGCCGGAGACTTTCGAATAAATAGCAAATAAACAAAGCAAATCAAGGATTTCTATACTACTTTTTGTTTTAAAAAATTTTATGTATCATACATGTCATGCATCGTTTTTATGTGGAAAATGAATTGCCGTCCGAGGGGGTTTTGCTTCTGCAGGACGCGGAAATCGCGCATCAGCTGCGAGCCGTGTTGAAGATAAAAACAGGCGAGTCCGTTTTGTTGTTTAACGGAACCGGTTTTGATTTTGAATTTGCCGTAAAAAAATTAGGCCGTGATCACGCGTTTGGACACATTGTCGGACAAATTCGTAACCAGCGTGAGCCGGGACGAATTGTTATGTTGCATCAATCGCTGATTAAAAAAAATAATTTTGAATTTGCCGCGGCAAAGTGCGCGGAACTTGGCGTGGAAAAATTTTGTCCGTTTGTTTCCGCACGGTCCGTGAAAAAAGGAATACGGCGGGATCGCATTGAAAAAATTTTGAAAGAATCAACGGAGCAGTGCGGAGGCGATCGCATTCCCGCATTGGTGGCGCCGGTCGGGTTTGCCGAGGCGGTGAAAGCGTTGCCGAAAGACAAAAACGCGGAAAATATTTTGTTTGATCCGACTGGCGATCCGCTGCGGCATGCCAAAGACGGCGCCAAAAATATAAACATATTTATCGGACCGGAAGGCGGATTTACCGAAGAGGAATTAAAAATGTTTCGCGATGCGGGCGGCGCGATTCACTCGCTTGGACCGCGCATTTTGCGTTCCGAAACTGCGGCAATTGTTGCCGCAGGACTTTTCTTGACCCCACACTAAAAATGGCATTGCGCGTTATGCCGTCGCGATATTACAGAATTTATTTATTTTTAGTTGAGGACATTGTGAGCATCCCGTGTTTTATAGCGAACATGAGGCATCTATGCCATTTTTTAGTGGCGGGGTTGACGAATTAATTTTAAAAAGATATATTGGAATAGTTGTTTTTTTATGACATTTATGACAAAGTTGGCAGTCATTAAAACCGGCGGAAAGCAGTATTTGGCGCAGGTTGGCGCCAAATTAAAGCTTGAGAAATTGAACGCGGATGCGGGTTCTATTTTTGCGTTCGGAGAAGTGTTATTGCTTGCGGACGGCAAAAAAATTGAAGTCGGCGCGCCGACGGTTGACAAAGCGTCGGTATTTGCAAAAGTTTTGCGGCAGGAGCGCGCCCGAAAACAAATTGTATTCCGCTATCACGCAAAAACCCGCTATCGCAAGAAAAAAGGGCATCGCCAGCATTTTACCGAAGTTGAAGTAACCAAAATTGAGAAACTATAAATTTAAAAACCTCTCCGATGTAATGTCGGAGAGGTTTTTGATTGTGGCAATGGTGCGATATACTTACTATATGGGCGCGTACCAATCTTCGTATAAAAGTAAATTATTATATTCTCGGCGCGTGTCAAGCGGTTCGTATAAGATTGTTGTTTGGATTATTGTTTTTATTTTGTTTGCCGGCGGTATCGCGTACGGCGCGAATTATCTTGCCAAGCTTTCGTATTGGCAGATAACGAATATCTCGGTTTCCGGAACAAAATCAATTCAGGAAGGTGATGTCAGAATCGCGATTGACGATTATACGAGCGGGCGGTTTTGGCGCGTAATTCCAAAAACAAATTATTTTTTTGTTCGGACCGGAACGGTTGAAAATTTGCTGCTTGAAAAATTTCCGCGCCTGCGCTCCGTACGGGTTCAGAAAAAATTTCCTTCGTCGCTTGAAGTTGTGTTGGAGGAGCGCGACATTTGGGCCTTGTATTGCAATGATTCTTTGTATGCGAAAGAAAAAAGTGAGGACGCCGGCTTTGCCGAGGCATCGTCAACGCCGTCAGCCGCGCAGGACGCTTCAAAAAAAATCGCGCGTTCCTGTTTTTACCTTGATGATACCGGAGTTGTCATTGACAGCGCAATTGAATATCAGGGGTTTCTTTTGCCGATATTTTTTGAACGCCGCACCGGAAACCCCGCATTGGAGGAGCGGGTATTGAGCGGCGCGGACATTTTATTTTTTAATTCCGCGCGCGAAGAATACAAAAAAAACATCGGCGCCGATATTATTTCGTTTGAAAAAATTGACGCGCTTCCCGATGACTACGTTTTATTTTTTCAGGAAGGATGGTTCGTGCTCACGCCGCGGTCAGCCGACATTCCGCTTTCCGCAAAAAACATAAAAACATTGCTTGACGCCGTTATTAAAGATAACCGAAGCCGTCTTCTCTACATTGACGCCCGTTTCGGAAATAAAATGTTTTTTAAGTTGAAAGCTACGGCAATTGGTAAATGAAAATTGATTGTCCGGCACGGGCGATTGGTCTGAATGGGCGGAGCCATTCGTATGAGTCCTCGTATTTTCTTGTGAATCCGGGGCCGATTGCGCCGTAGGCGCCCATTTGCGCGTTTGCGGAAATTGCGAAGTAGCCGTGCGCCTGCCCGCGAGAAGGCCACCAGTTTTCTTCTTTGCCGCCAAGATAATATTTCGGGTCGCCGCCGCCGAAATAATCAACGGCGATTTTTTGTATGCTGTTTATTTCCGCATATTGTTTGAGCCGGATTAAATCCTGCCCCCAGTCGTAATTTGAATCAGTTGCGATTAAGTAGCCGTTTTTTGTGCCGCCGGCAAGTTCATTGTAATACGAAAGATAATTCGGGAATGCCATAATGGCATTGATGATGAGCCAGAGAAGCAATGCGCCCGCAAGCGCAAAGCGGGGGATCGGCTTGATACAGACGCGGTATAAATTCACCAACCATTCGCGCCAATCGCGCGGAGCCGCAACAGCCGATGATTTGAGCCAATCGTTTATTTGCGCCGCAACCAAAATATAGATGAAAGGAAATGTCGGCAGAACATGGCGAAGCCCAATGTTTAACGGCTGGCTTACGCTGTACGCCCAATAAAAGAGAACAAAAAAAATCATCATAAATTCCGCAGGATGATTTTGAATCCAAATGGCAGTTTTTTGGGCGCGCGATGCGTTGCCGGGGAAGTTGTTGGCGGCAAAAATCTTTTTTAGCCCGCGCCACAACGCAATCAACAAAAACAGCAGATACGCAAGCGGCTCTTTCAAAAGATACAGCGTGGGAAAATAGAGGTGAGAACCTTTTGAAGATATTTCTCCGAGGAAAAATGAAGTGTTGCCGCCGACTTGTCGCTGGGTAATCATCATAAGCCCGAAAAGATATTGTCCGACGGGCCGCAGCCATTTTGTATTCAAAAGCCAAAGGTCAAACGAAACAAGTGCTTTGATTTTGAACCCTCCGATAATTGATGCGGCATCGCTGATGTTTTTTGATTGCGGGTAATTGATAAGAAACGGGGCAAATACAAGCCATATCACAACAAGTCCGATAAAACCCATACCAATGATTTTTCCGGCAAGCGAAAGAAAAATTTTTAATCGTTTTTGAAGAGAAGTTTCGTTTTTTGCGAAAGCCCAAATTAATGCCGCAACAAAATATATCGGCACGAGAAGAAACAGAGAAAATTTTGCGGTTTGCGCGATTCCGAAAATAATACCGAGTAAAAAAACGTTTTTCCACGACGGATTTTCTAAAAATTTGATGAAAAAGATAACGCCTGCAAAAAAAGCAAACGCGGCTCCGATGTCGGTGGTTACGAATTCTGAATGCGCGATGATGTTTGGCGAGAACGCGTAAAAAAGAAGCGCTAATACTGCAGTCCGGTTTTCAAACCGATTTTTTGTCCACCAAAAAATCAGCCAGCCAAGCAAAATGCTAAGGAGCATAATCGGAAGCCGCATCCAAAAAAGAATTTGGTCGGGATTATTGCCTGCCTCGTACAAAAAAATGTGCCCTTGTTCCCATTGGCCGTTCACGGCGTCGCGCCACGCGTTGGTGTCGGTTGGGAAGTTGATGTGCTTAAAAAACAACAGCGGAAGTGCGGCGAGGGCTTTAATAAACGGAGGATGTTCCGGATTCAGGCGATAATCAAACTGCGTAATGTAGGAATATCCGGCGGGCACATGGGCCGTCTCGTCAAAGATCGCCGAGTTGTTCCAGGATGATCCGAGAATCAAG
>JAGXAD010000153.1 GCA_018971745.1 Patescibacteria group bacterium | reverse complement strand
GAAATGCGTTTGAAGACGCAGGGACTTCGCGGCGGCACCGCAACCTCAACGCCGGCACCGCGCGGGGAAATGGAAAAAATATTAAGAATGCAGGGGCTTCGCGGCAATGCGGCAACATCAACTCCGATGATGCGCGGCCAAGAAATGAGAAAAGCTCAGGAAGAATTGCGCAAACACGCAAGAGACGCAAGGTTGCAAAAAATGATTCAGAAAATGACGGTACGGTTTAGCGCGGCGATCCGTCGTGAAGAAAAATTGGCAGACCGCATTGCGTCGCGCCTTGATAAGGCCGCGCAAAACGGAAAGGACGTATCATTGCTTCGGCAGAAATTGGTTGATGCGCGGCTCAAAATTGCGGATGCGAAGACCGCGCTTGATGTTGCCGTGGCAAAGTTGCAGGCTGCGATTGCGTCATCAGACGCAAAAAATATGATGAAGGATGTGACGCATGCGTTTGCCGATGTTACCGCAAAATTGAAAGCGGCTCATGCGGCATTGGTCAACGTGATTACTTTGTTGAAAGGCATCGGAAATACTGCAACCACTACGCCGCAAAATCCATAATCCATAATCGTTTTTTGCCTGCGGCGCCGTTTAATTTTCTAAAAAATTAGCGGTTTGTTGCAAGGCAAGACAAAAATACCATGAATATAAATCAAACGATGCAAATCGGCGGAACGGGGAAATGGATGTGGATTGTCTTGCTGGCGGTAGTTTTGGCGATCGGAGTCGGCATGTGGTGGTATACGTCGCATCAGGAACTGTTGCCTGCCGTTGATAATCAGGAAACGGGCGTTGCTCCCAATTCGGCAGTTGATGCCGATGTGCAGGCGTTGAATACGCAAAGCTCTTCGGACGACGTGGCGTCCATTGACGCCGACTTACAGGCAACTGATTTGAACAATCTGGACAAAGAATTGGGAGATATTACCAACACGGTAAATCAGTAATGCGATTGATTGAACAACAACCCCGCTTTTAGCGGGGTTGTTGTTGTTTGAGTTTTTGCAATGCAAATACGCTTCTGCCGGATTGCGCGTATCTCCGTTTTTTCTTTTTTGTCGTTCGTTTTTCTGATTTTGATTTTGCCATATTTTGCGGCGGTTATCTTGTTTCTTTTTTTATTTTCATCTCGCGGAGTTTGTGATGATATTTTTTCGCGAAGCGGTGCGCCTCGTCGCGGACCGCCTGGAACAAATGCAGGATGTCGCGGTCACAATTTTTTAATGAAATTGGCGTTGTCCTATGTTTAATATACAATTCTTCTTCTTTTTTTGCGAGTGCGGTTATTATAGTTTTAGGTTGTAAGTTGTCGGTTTGCAGTTGCGAAAGCGCGGCATTGAGTTGCGGTTTTCCGCCGTCAATGACCATCATGTTTGGAAATTGCCACTCGGGACGGCGCATGCGGCGGCGAATTACTTCTTTGAGCATTGCAATATCATTTGCTCCGCGGACGGTTTTGATTTTGAATTTACGGTATTCGTTTTTGTCCGGCGCGCCTTGTTGAAACACTATCATTGATCCGGTTGCGTCGGCTCCCGAGATGTTTGAAATGTCGTACGCCTCAATGCGATTAAACGAATTGCCGGTTGTAAAAAGTTTTTGAAGTTTTTGCCGGAGGCGCGGCCACGCGCTGTTTTTTTGTTTTGGTTGTTCAAGCAGGAAACGGTGGCTGAAAATGTTTTCGAGTCCGGTAATTTGGTTCCGCAACTTTGCGGCAATTTCATATTGTTGTTTTTCGGAGGCGTTTTGCATTTCTTGTTTCAGCGATTCGAGCAGATTTTGTTTTTTGCCTTGCAGTACGGTAATAATATTTTTTATATTCGTATGATAAATTTTTTCTAAATTTTGGCTTTTGATTTTTGGTTTTTGCGTTTGGCTTTT
>JAGXAD010000013.1 GCA_018971745.1 Patescibacteria group bacterium | reverse complement strand
GCGGAAATTTCAATTTCCGTTGCCTGGCCTTCAATGCCGCCGGCCATGACCTGATGAATCAAAATTTCCGCGTTCGGCAAAGAATAGCGCTTGCCTTTGGCGCCGGCCGCAAGCAGAAGTGCCGCGGCTGATGCGGCCATGCCGATGCAAATCGTGGACACATCATGTTTCAAATACTGCATCGTGTCATAAATTGCAAGACCGGCTGATACCGAGCCGCCCGGGGAATTAATGTATACCTTGATGTCGTCCTTTGAGTCCTCGCGGTCAAGAAACAGCAACTGCGCGATTACGGCATTCGCGACTTGATCGGTAATGGGTCCGCCCAAAAAAATGATGCGGTCTTTGAGAAGCCGCGAATAAATATCATACGCGCGCTCGCCGTATTGCGATTTTTCTATGACGGTGGGGATTAAATATTGATTATATTCTTCCATAGTTATTACTTTTTAATATTTTCTAAAAATGCAAACACTTTTTCATTGCGTACAATACCATAAGCATATTGCTTTAATGACACTTTGTCAATTTTTTTAATTTGCTCGTCCGTAAAACCAGATTGCAAAACGATTTTATTTGCTTCTTCCTGCACTTCCTCGTCCGCGGGCTTGATACTTTCTTTATCCGCGATTTCGCGAAGCACCAGTGCGATTGTGACGCGGCGCAAGGCGTCTTTGTTCCATCCTTTTTTCAGTTCGTCTTCGGTTTTTTTAATATTGATAAGATATTGGTCCCATTTGAGCCCCATCCGCTCAATGCCCTGTCGCAATTCTTCAATCATTTTTTTCTTTTCCGCATCAAGCAGAACCTGAGGCGGGTCAATGAAGACGGCATTCGCAATTTCATCAATCATTTTCACGCGCAATCGTTCCTGCTCTTTTTTTTGTTTTTCCAAAGCAAGCCCTTCGCGAATGCTTTTTTTTGCGTCTTCAGCCCCCGCAAAATTGTTACCAAGCCCGCGCGCGAACTCATCGGAAAATTCAGGCACCTCGCGGCGCTCGACCAGTTTCACGCTCACCTTAAAATCCAATTTTTTGCCGGCAATGTTTTTTTCAAAATAATCATTCGGCGCGACCAAAGAAAACTCTTTTGTCTCACCCGCAGACATTCCGACAAGCTCATCTTCAAATCCGGGAATAAACTTTCCCTCCCCGAGCACGAACGGGTGTGCTTTTGAATCGCCGTGTTCAAGTCGCACGCCGTCCATAAAAGTTTCAAAATCAATTTCTATTGCATTCCCTTTTTCAGCCGGTTGTGAAACCGTGATATATTTCGCGCGCGATTCCAAAAGCCATCTAACCGCATCTTCCGCTTCTTTTTCCGAAACGGTTTCTTCTTTTTTTCCCTGCATTACGCACCGCGCCATTGACTGATAATCCGGCAATAAAATTTCCGGCATTACGGCAAGCGTAATCGTGTATGCCAAATCGCTTCCGGGCGCGAGTTTCGTAATGGCAATTTCCGGAGCGCCGACCGGCTCAAACGGTCTGCCTGATTTTTTTTCTTCTTCAGCGGCAACTTGCAGCACTTCAGCGTATTGTTTGCGGATTAACAATTCCGCGGCGCGCTCATATACGGCAAATTCGCCGACCCGCTCTTTCACTTTTTCGTAGGGCGCTTTGCCTTTGCGAAATCCGGGAATGTCCAAAGAGGCCGATAATTCCTCGGCGGCTTTTTGCAATTCATTTTTTACCGCATCGTGCGGAAATGTAATCGCAATTTCCGCGGAGGAATGCGGCAAGCGTTTAATTGATAAATTCATAAAGGTGTGCAATAATTACTAAAGACGATCTTTTACAAAAAATAGGACATGGTTTTATGTGGCGACAACTGGAGCGAATTGGAATAGGGTTTCTAGTATGCCTTCCTCTTTTTATCGCCTATTGGTTTGGAGGACTTATCCACCTTGGTGATGAAATATTTGATCCGCTGGTTAAGCTTCTTTTGGGAAAGAAAATATTTGCGGTGGGCTTTAGCATGCTTCTTTGCTTTTTGTGGTGCATCGGTTTTCTTTTCGACGTTCCGTATGTCGGACCGTTTCTTGCGCGCATGTTTCATAGAGTTCCTTTTGTCGGGGCAGTTCTTCAAAGGAAAGATCATTTTGACAATTTGCGCAAACTTTGGGGGTCATCCGGTTGCGGACCGATTTTCGTATCCCTGTATCGTGAAGGAAGATTGCATCCCGCAGCAATTACAAAAGTATTTCTGACGGATTACGGCTATCTTGCCGTAATAGGGGTTGCTGCGATTCCGCCTCAGGAACTCTATTATTTTGATGATGATGTGGTATATTACGGGCTATCCGCTTCGGAGGTCTCCGCAATTCACATTTCATTTGGGTTCGGCGCAAAGCGCGCGGATCTTCGTGGAATATTCAAACGCGCAACCATCAAAGAAATTGTGGAACGCTTTCACTTGTATCAGGAAAATCATATTTCACAGGCGTGAAATATGATGAGCCGTTCGCAGAGATCGGCTCTTTTTTATAAAAATCTTGCGATCAACAACGCGACTATATTTACAATCTTAATCATCGGATTGATTGCGGGTCCGGCAGTATCTTTATACGGGTCGCCGACGGTGTCACCCGTCACGGCGGCCTGATGCGCAAACGATTTTTTGCCGCCGTAGTTTCCTTCCTCAATGTATTTTTTCGCGTTGTCCCAAGCAGCACCTCCGGATGTCATGGAAATCGCGACAAAGAGCCCGGTTACGATTGATCCGACCAACAATCCGCCAAGCGCTTCGGGTCCGAGCAAAAATCCGACCGCAACCGGCACAACCACCGGAATCAATGCCGGCACAATCATTTCGCGAAGCGCGGCTTTCGTAACGATGTCAACGGTGCGGCCGTATTCCGGCTTTGCGGTTCCTTCCATAATGCCTTTGATCTCGCGAAACTGCCTGCGCACTTCTTCCACGACTCCTTGTCCGGCTTTTCCGACCGCGCGCATCGCAATGGACGCGAACAAATAGGGAAGCGCCGCACCCAAAAACAATCCGGCAAGCACGAAGGGATTTGCAATGTCAAACAAAATTGTTTTGCCGACATTTTTTAATTCTTCGGTGTATGATGCAAACAGCACCATCGCGGCAAGGCCGGCTGAGGCAATCGCATACCCCTTAGTTATTGCTTTGGTCGTATTGCCGACCGCATCCAGCGGATCGGTTACGGCGCGCACCTCCTGAGACATACCCGCCATCTCGGCAATGCCTCCGGCGTTATCCGTAATGGGTCCAAACGAATCAATCGCAACCATAATGCCCGCCATGGAAAGCATGGTAACGGCGGCGATTGAGACGCCGTACATTCCGGCAAAGCCGTACGCAGTCAGCATGCCGGATACGATAATGACAATCGGCAGAGCGGTTGCCTCAAGCGACATGGCAAGCCCGATGATCATATTGGTGCCGTGCCCGGTGGTTGAGGCAAGCGCGATTTGTTTGACCGGCCGGAATTTTTTTGAAGTGTAATATTCGGTTGCAAGCACCATCAAAGCCGTTACCAAAAAGCCAACCAAACCCGCGCCGTAATTCTTCCATATATCCTGGCGTTCAAACGAGAAATACATCGCCGGCAAAAGCAACAAAGCTGAAACAATCGCAGACGCAACAAGTCCCCGGTATAACCCCGCCATAATGGATTGCGATTTTGGAATTTTCACGAAAAAACTTCCTGCGATTGATCCGATAATGGAGAGCGAACCGATCATCAGCGGGAACATAACGAGCGGAGACGAAACGCCGTACACGAACGACCCCAAAAGCATTCCCGCAATCATGGTTATTGCGTATGTCTCAAACAAATCAGCCGCCATGCCGGCGCAATCGCCGACATTGTCTCCCACATTGTCAGCAATGACCGCAGGATTTCGCGGGTCGTCCTCCGGAATGCCTGCTTCAACTTTTCCAACCAAATCCGCGCCGACATCAGCACCCTTGGTATAAATTCCGCCGCCAAGCCGCGCAAATACGGAAATCAAAGACCCGCCGAACCCGAGCCCGACAAGCACGGACAAATCTTTTGCAAACCAATATACAATGGTTACCGCAAATAAACTCAAACCAACCACCAAAAATCCGGTAACCGCGCCGCCTTTGTACGCAAGATTAAACGCATCAGCCAATCCCTTTTTTGCGGCCTCGGCCGTGCGCGAATTCGCGTCAACCGCGGTCATCATGCCAAGATACCCAGCAAGGGCTGATGCACAGGCACCCAATAAAAATCCAAATGCCGTTCCCCATCCAAGCGATGACGCGCCGATTACAATAAATAACGCAAGCGCGACCCACGCAACGGTTTTATTTTGGCGCTTCAAATACGCCCGTGATCCTTCTTTAATCGCGTTTGCGATCTCAACCATTTCGGAGTCGCCGCGCGGCTCGCGCATAACCCGCGAACGAAGCCACAAGGCAAAAACAATTGCGGATAAAGAGATGATAATAGGGATGTATATCATACATTCCCAAATAACGAATTTGTTACGAGTATACGAATTCGTTTATTCGTTCGAGATTCGTTATTTGTTAATTTGTTTATTCTTTTTTGATTTCGACTTTGTTTCTTTTACGGATGCTGATTTTTCCGCTTTCTTTTCTTTTTTTTCGCCGGCTTTTTTATCAATGCTTTCGGGTTTTTCTTCTTTTACTTCTTCATCTTTTTCAAGCGCTTTTTTTAATTCCTCGGCAACTTCCGGATGCGCTTTTTCTTTTTCCTCTTTCGCAGTTTCGACAAATTCTTCGTTCGCAATCACGGCTTCTCCTTCCGGAGTCGCAGACGCGCCCTCTGTTTTTTGCGACCGCACGTCAATGCGCCATCCGGTCAATTTTGCGGCAAGCCTCACATTCTGCCCGCCCTTGCCGATGGCAAGCGACAACTGATCGTCAGGAACCATTGCCCGAGCGTCTTTTCTTTTTTCGTTAATTTCGACGTCAAGCACTTTTGCGGGCGAAAGAGAATTCGCAATAAATTTTTCCGGTTTTTCCGACCATTCAATAATGTCAATTTTTTCTCCGCCGATCTCCTGAATCACGGTTGATACGCGGACTCCCCGCTGGCCGACCATTGACCCGACCGGGTCAATGCCGTCCTCATTGGACGCCACCGCGACTTTTGAGCGCGATCCGGCTTCGCGCGCAATTGATTTGATTTCAACCGCACCCGACGCGATTTCCGGAACTTCAAGTTCAAAAAGTTTTTGCAAAAGCTCGGGATGAATCCGCGAAAGAAAAATGCCGGACCCTCTTTGATTTTTTTCAACGAGAATGATGATTGCTTTGACCCGTTCGCCCAAGCGATAAAATTCGCGCGGAATCTGTTCCTCAAACGGCAACATGCCAACGCCGCGGCCAAGATCAACAAACACGTTTTTCCCTTCAATGCGCTGTATAATGCCCGAAACCAACTGCATTTCTTTGTCTTTATATTCGTCATATACCGCTTCGCGCTCCGCCTCGCGAATCCGTTGAATAATCACTTGCTTTGCGGTTTGCGACGCGATTCTTCCGAAATCCTCGTGCGGTTCAAGATCAAAAGCGATCTCGTCGTTCACGGCCGCGTCCGGTTTTATTTTCAATGCCTCGTCGAGCATAATATGCTTTTCCGGGTTGAAACGGACTTTTTTTTCGCCCTCTTCCGTTTCTTCCTCGTCTTCGTCGGACCGTCTGGTATGCGCTTTGCCGGATGAGACCTCTTCCACGGTTTCGGCAAGGCGCCGGGCGCGCTCTTCTTCCTCGGCCGCGATTTCTTCCTCGGATTTAATCATAGTTTCGTCAACCACAATTTTCACCTGAGAAAATTTGATGTCTCCGGTTTCAGGACTCAATTTCGCGCGCACAATCTGGCCGCGCTGGCCGTAGTCCTTTTTGTACGCGGCGGCAATCGCCATTTCAATGGTTTCCACGACCCGTTCCGCGGAAATGCCTTTTTCTTCCGCAAGTTCGCGGATCGCCTGTGAAAAATTTTTTAAATCCATATTGTTTGCGTTTGATTACGAATAAGTAAACTTGGGCGTTAAAAAAATCGCATTCTCATGCGATTTCACCTTAATGTCAAGTATAGCAAATGGGGGAATGAATTGTCAAGAAAATCCACAAAAGAAAAAGGATTAATGGCAATCATTAATCCCCGTGTTTGATTTTACTGTAAAGCTTTTCTGGCAGAAGTCGATATTCGGCGCAGTAATCTACGAGAAACCCTCGCACTTTCTCCCATCTGATAACGGTAACGGGAGAATCAAGCGTCAGGTTGGGATAAAATCTTTGCATGCCTTGCAATAAATCCTCTTGGGAATGAAATCCGTCATCTTCATATTCTTCTTGCGTTACCTCGCGGAGAGTGCAATGACGAACATTGGTAATATCCGCCATTACTGCCCACGGCACAAGATGGCAACAAAGCATTACCAGACTCGGCTGATAGCCGCGATGGCCTTCCCGAATCGTAATTGTTTTTCCGCCGTAGACAACATTTGTTCGCATCCTATGATCAGGCGCGATCAACAAAGCATACATCGGCTGTTTCATCAGGCACCTCCCATATTTTTATGAAATTGTTAAATGTCCAATTATTAAGTTATCAAACCAATAGTTGAGAGTCAAGAGGAAAAAATAAAAACTCTCCGGAAAATTCCGAAGAGTCTTGGTTTATTATCTTAAGTTATTATAATGCCTCATCCGCAAAGCAAAATTTATGCGGTCCCGCTCGCGCCATGAGGCATTCACGCGAATGCTTTCAAGCGCCTGCTCGATGGTGCGCATTGCTTCTGGCACCTGATGCGAAGCAAAGAACGATTTCACGTCCGCTTCGTCATTAAACGAAGCAAGGGGCTTGCACACGGCTTCAATCACACGGCCAAGCAGTTTTCCCTTTTCATACATCCTGCAAAACGCTCCCCAATTCTCTTTGACAAATTTCCAGGTCAGGTCGCGCCCCGCGGGATTTGTAGCAATGCTCCGAAGCGCAGGATACACATTCTGCGGCCGCACCTCCCCAGAAATAAAGAGGTTAAGCGTCCTCAAAAGCAATTCCGGATCCCGAAAATCAGTCAGCGATCCGAGCAAGCGCACTTGCTCTTCCTGTAAGGTAAACTTCTGATAAAGCTGCCAAAGTGTATCGTGCGTTTTTGCGTTACCGTATGCGGCAACAATGCCGTACACCGTACGCCGCAGGTTCGGGCTTACCGCCGCATGGTCTTTCAAAAAGGCGGCAAACTGCTCCCGCGCCCATGAAATGGTCGTAGGGTCGCCAGCCTGGCCGTATGCACCCAGCACCATACCGCGAAGCATCTTGGTATGATGCGTGTCATCAGGTCGTTCAACCCAGCCGACACGAGACGCAATCTCCGACAAAAGATCTCTTGTGTAACTCTCCAAGGGCTTGGCGTATGATTCTCCTGCCGCAAGAAGGTTAATCCCATCCAAACGGCCAAGCAAAACCTGCCACACCCGAAGCCCGATCTCTTTTTTGTACGCGGAAAGAAAATCAAGCAGGAAGCCGCCGGAATAATACCCGGAGCGCGTCAGAGCATATGCGTCATCACAGAGTTCAATCCGGTCCGCAACGGAAAGCTTCTTTTCCGAAACTGCCGTCTTGAACTTCAGAAGCTCGCTTGCCTCATAATGCACCCTAAAAAAACCGGTGTGCGCCGAATTCAGCTTCACCCACTCTTCGGGTTTCAGGTAAAACGACAAGGAAGCAAGATCCGCCTCCATACTCTTCCTGTCCAACAAAACAAACGAGTGTTCGCTATTGCCCTCAACGGTAATGCCGATCGGCACATCCCAGGTTATAGCTTCTGCCGGAGCTTCGTTGCGCTCATACAAGAACCGTTCCTGCGAAAGGCAAAGCGTTGTTTTACCGTTTTCGTTTTTCCGCTCAACATGGATAATCGGGTACCCAACCTGCTTGATCCACTTATCCATCATAGCAGTAACCGGCTTGCCCGATGCCTCTTCAAGCGCACGCCACAAATCCTCGGGTTCGGTATTTCCGTAGGCGTGCTTTTTCATATAGCGCTGCAGGCCGCTGCGGAATATCTCGGGACCGAGAAAATTCTCAATCATCCGGATAATTGAAGCGCCCTTTGAATAGGCAATGCCGTCAAAGCATTCGTTGATCTGATTGTCGTGATTGATCACAACATGGATCGGCCGCGAGGTTTTCAGCGCATCCACATTTAATGCGGCAACAAAATCCTCCGCAATAAATTTGTCTTCCGGATGCAATTCGGGATTGATGCGGTGAGCGGCGATCAACTCCATCCATGAAGCAAACCCCTCATTCAGCCACAGGCCGTTCCACCACACCATCGTTACCAGATCGCCGTGCCACTGATGGGCAAATTCGTGGTCCACCACCTCATCCACACGCTCTTCCATTGCCGCGGAAGAATTCTTCGGGTCAACCAGAAGCGCGGTTTCCCGGAATGTTTCAAGCCCCCAATTTTCCATAGCGCCCGCGGCAAAATCCGGAATAGCCACCATGTCCATTTTCGGCAGAGGATACGCGACTCCGAAATAATCGGTATATTCTTCAAGAACGCGGATGCCGCGCTTGAGCGCGTGATACCCAAATTCCTTTTTGCCAGGCGTCGTATGTACACGAACCACAATATTATTCTTTGTTTTTCCTTCCACATATTCAAATTCGCCAACTATCACTGCAAACAGATAGGTTGACATGCGTGGCGTTGGTTGAAACTTCACAAGTTTCATTCCGTCTCGCGTCCATTCTTCCGCAACAGGCATATTCGAAAGAGCAGTGAGATTTGATGGGATCGTAACCGAAAGCTCAAACACTGCTTTTCGCGCCGGTTCGTCCAAGCACGGGAAAATGCGGCGCGCATCAATGGCTTCGCATTGCGTGGTTGCCATGTAGCGCTTGGTGCCGTCCGGCAGCGTATACATGCTCCGATACAGGCCGCACATCTGGTCATTGATCTCGCCGCGATACTCAATATCAAAATGGTATTTTCCGGGTGCCGCTATTTTTTCAAGCGAAAATGTAACACGCTTATTATCTTTATCTAAAGAAATATTGACGTTGAAAGAGGAACCAAAACTATTCCGAAGTTTTGCACTCTGAATAGTAAGGTCAGCCGCATGCAACGTTAAAGTGTCTATCGGCTCAAGAATGTCAATCTCAATAGACTCGCGGCCGTCAAACGCGAAGTTTTCCAAATGCGGCTCAATCCACAATTGGTACTTCCTGGGTTCTGCATAATCAGGCAGAAGGCACAACGGCTTTTCGGGCATGTTTCGCTCCTCTTCTTCTTATGACAGTTTTTGTCAAACAACACTGCGCGAACGTGCGCGCGCTTCATTAGTATCACGGAAAATTTTGTTGTCAAAACCGCGCAGCGCGCGGCAAAAACAAAAACCCCGCAAAAAATGCGGGGCGCAGTTATAATTTATTAGTCCGCGCTCGTCTGCGCTCCAAAACGCGATTAAACGATTTGATAAATTCCGGCGTTGCAATTTTAATTTTTTTTGGTTTCGGCTTTTGATCATCATCCGCATCGTCCGAGTAAAGCACATACGCGCTGATAATAAAATCGTACATTGTTTTTTTGCTTCCAAATGACCCGCACAAACTTCCGTCTTCCTCAACCGCCCACAATTTCGGAGTTTTCGCGCATGAAGAAATGGCAATAATAATTTCGAGTTTGTAACTGTCTTCTTGCATCGCAACAATATCCTGATCGCTCATCTTATCAGACGGATTTAAATTTCCCCATTCGGCATGCGAATGAAAATCGCCGAGGTAACGGGACCGGCCGGGAATTTGGGAAAAAAAATCTTGAAGCCGGAACCAGCTTTTGTCGTTCGGTTTAATCTCGGTAAACCGCTTTCGGTTAACGCACTGAACCGGCTGAACAAACGCAATAATAAATTGATTTTTTGTTTTTGTCGGCAAAGAACCGAACAGCACTCCGAGACATTCTTTTTTAAACGGCTCAACGCTCGCGCACAACATCTGCGCAAGCGCGTTGAAATAAATCTGTACGCTTGGCAGCATGCGCAATCTCTCCATTGTCAAAATACCG
>JAGXAD010000152.1 GCA_018971745.1 Patescibacteria group bacterium | reverse complement strand
CGGTTCAATGGGCGCTCCATCGTATCGGTTGATTCCGACAAAACGATCTTCCGAGCACGCAACGCCCATTCGTCCCATAGCGCCCGCAAGATATTCCGCAAATTGTCCTTCTTTATTGCCTTCCACCACAAATGCCTTTTTAATGTTTTGAATAAGGCGCTTGGTGCGGATTTTCGGAAACGGAAAAATGTCAATATAGTGAAGCACTTTTGTTTCAAGGCCCGATGCGCCAAGCCGTTCCTGCGCTTCAATCAGCGCCCCTTTGGTAACGCCCCATCCGATAAGGGCAATGGCCGCTTTTTCGTTTCCGTAACACGCGGGGCCGCGCGTATCTTCGTGAAGGCAGGTTGCAAGTTTCCTCGCGCGTTTATCCATCATCATAATTCGTCGTTCGCGATTTGTGCTGACTCGGCCGTCAATCCAATGCTCCGTGCCGTTTACCATGCACATGGTTCCGGGATTTCCAGGAATCGTAAAGGGCGAAATTCCCGAATCAGTAATTTCAAAAGGATAAAATTGTTTTCCATGTTCCGGCAACGCGAAGTTTGCAAAGAAACTTTGATACGGCGCGATTTTTACAAGGTCAAAATAATTCGGAGTTTGATGCCCTTCGGCAACTTCAAGCGAGCTTAACACAATTACGGGCACGCGATATTTCCACGCAAGATAAAATGCGCGCGCGCTTTCGTAAAAATGTTCCTCAACGTCGCCCGGGGCAAGTACGATTCTTGGAAATTCTCCGTGGCCTGTTTTTAGAGCGCACCATAAATCGCTCTGTTCGGTTTTTGTCGGCATGCCGGTTGAAGGGCCCGCGCGCTGAATGTCAAAAATTACAACCGGAATTTCAAGAACGCTTGCGTGTCCGATCATTTCGCCCATAAGATCAAATCCCGGACCGGATGTTGCGGTAGATGCAACGGCTCCGCCGTATGCGGCGCCGATTGCGGCGCCCAGTGCCGCAATTTCATCTTCCATTTGCATCGTGACGCCGAACGGAGGACGATTATATTCTTCGTTTGATTTCAGAATATCCGATGCCGGCGTGATGGGATAACTTCCGTAAAATACCGGCGGTCCGAGAAGTTGCGGCGCGAGAAATATCGCGTCATTTCCGCGAAGCAAAAGTCGTTTTATTTCCGGCTCCGCCGCAAAAAGAGGCGACGGAGCGCCGTGCGTTTTTCCGTACGTGCTTTCCCGATACGCTTCAATTCCTTTTTGCGCCAGAGCCATGTTTTTTTCCACAACGGACGATTTTTTTTCCCCGAACGTTTCTTGAAGCGCTACGCGGTATCGTTTAAGATTCACGTCAAATCCAAGCAGGGCGAACGCCGCGCCAACCAATGCGCCGTTTCGCATCAGGTTTGTTTTTTGCGTGTCTTCCCCCGGGTATGTTTTTCCGACAATGCCTAATGCGGGTATGCCGAGAAGTTCCAAATGCAATTCTTCGCAAAGCTCGTTTTGCGCAACTCCTGATTTTGTCGTGTCATACAGAACAACGCCGTTTGGTTTCATGCGGTTCAAATAATTTGTCGCGCACACCGGCAATATTTTTTTTTCGTTGCCAAGCTGAAGACAAATAAGAATATCCCATTGTTCGTCTCCAGGACAACTGATGTCTTGATCGGCGGCGCGCACGAGATATACGGTCGTGCCCGTTCCCATTTTTCCGCCATAAATGGTAGAAAGATAATCTCCGAAGCGCACGACGCGCGCTCCGGCGCGAAAAAATGTCCTGGCTATAATGCCCGATGTGGTTTCCGCGCCGTTTACGAGCTGAATGCCCGAGACGGCAATGGTTAAGCCGTTCATACTACTCCCCCTTTTGAGCATCATCATATTGTAAAGGATCAGTGCGGGCATTCGTACCATATTTTATATATGCAGGCAAGTTGCCAGCTGTTATTTTTTCTTTTACGGTTAAATCGGTATTTTGACAATGGAGAGATTGCGCATGCTGCCA
>JAGXAD010000012.1 GCA_018971745.1 Patescibacteria group bacterium | reverse complement strand
GATCCGGAAACGGTTAAGGTACAAAAACACCTTCAAGTGTTTGGCGAGCACAATCGCATGAACGCGCTTGCGGCGTATCGGGTGGGGGAGCTGCTTGGCATACCAAAACAAAAAATTTTGGAAGGATTGACGCTCTATCGCGGAGCATGGCGGAGATTTGAATACCGCGGTGAATTTGACGGCGCAAAAATTTTTGACGACTACGCGCATAACCCGGAAAAAGTAAAAGCCATGCTTGCCGGAGCAGCCGAGCAATTTCCCAAAAAACAAATCTGGTGCGTGTTTCAGCCGCACCAACTGGAACGCACCAAATTGTTGTTCAACGATTTTGTAAAATCGTTTGACAAGGCGCACCACACGGTGCTTTTGGACATTTATCAGGTTGCAGGCAGAGAAACTAAAAATCAAAAAAAAGAAGTCAATTCGTTTGAGCTCGCGCAAGCCATTGCCAAGCGAAATAAAACTAACGCGTATTATCTGCCGTATCGTTCCCAGTTGCGCGATTTTTTTAAAGATTCGGTGGGGGAGCGCGACATTGTCATTATGACCGGTGCCGGCGACATTTGGAAATTAACTGATCAATTGATATACTGAATTCAATATGAACTCTTTCACGAAAAAAACAATTTTGATTGCCGCGGCGATTCTCGCGCTTGCCGCAACATTTTCGCTGGGAATCGTGGTTGGCGTAAAACAATACCCGGCAATTGAAAAAATAACGCATGTTTTGAATAAGCAATCCGACACCTCGGAGCAAGTTGATTTTGCGCTATTTTGGGACGTGTGGCATCGGCTTGAATCAAATTACGTTGATAAAGCAAATCTTAATCGCGACAAAATGGTGCTTGGCGCGATTGACGGCTTGACCAAATCGCTTGGCGACCCGTACACGATTTTCTTTCCGCCGGTTGAGGCAAAACGGTTTCAGGAAGACATTTCCGGGAGCTTTGCCGGCATCGGGGCTGAGGTGGGAATAAAAAAAGGAATTTTGACGATTATCGCGCCCCTGAAAAATTCTCCGGCTGAGCGCGCCGGCCTGCTGGCGGGCGACAAAGTGTTCAAAATCAACGCGACGTCCACCGCAGACCTTACGATTGACACCGCGGTCGGCTTTATCCGCGGGCCCAAAGGCACCGAAGTTACGCTTACCATTACGCGTGATTCCTGGGAATCCGCGAAGGAAATCAAAATTGTCCGCGATACCATCGTGATTCCGGTTACGGAAACGAAAAAACTTAATAACGGGATTTTCTACATTCACCTGTTTAATTTTAACGAGACCTCGCCGAACGAGTTCCGCAAAGCACTACAGGAATTTTCCGATTCAGGAAGTAAAAAACTTATTCTTGATTTGCGCAACAATCCGGGCGGATTTCTAACGGCATCCGTAGACATCGCAAGCTGGTTTTTGCCCGCAGGAGAAATCGTTGCGCGCGAAAAAAGCATTGATTCGGAAACCGATTACCGGAGTTTCGGATACCGCTATCTTGAATCCGTGCCGACGGTGGTGCTCATTGATCAAGGTTCAGCGTCGGCGTCCGAAATTTTGGCGGGGGCGCTGCGCGACCAGCGCGGAGCAAAGTTAGTCGGCATGAAATCGTTCGGCAAAGGATCGGTACAAGAAGTTGAAAATCTTCCGGGCGGCGCATCGCTCAAAATCACCATTGCCAAATGGTTCACGCCGAATAATTATTCCATCAACGAATCAGGGCTTGACCCGGACGTAAAAGTAGAAGTAACGCAAGCCGATATAGACGCACACAAAGATCCGCAACTGGATAAGGCGGTTGAACTTCTCAAAACAAAAAATTAAAGTTCAAAAATTATGAAAGTCATTCTCTTGCATGATGTTCCCGGGGTCGGGAAAAAGGGGGAGACAAAAGAAGTAAACGACGGATACGGCCGCAATTTTTTGATTGCGCGGAATCTTGCGGCAGCCGCGACTCCGAAAAATATCCGGATTGTTGAACAACAAAAAAACCAGCATCTTCGCGCCTTGGCTTTAGAGCGACAGCAATACGAACTTATCCGCAATAAACTTTTGCATCTGACGCTTCATTTCAAAGTCAAAATAGGGGAGCGCGGTATGCCGTTCGGATCGGTTACCAGCCAAGACATCGTACATGAACTTGCAAAACAAAAAATCACGGTTGAAAAACGCTGGATTATGCTGGATAATCCCATTAGAGTGCTTGGCCAACATACGATAAAAATTTATTTTCCGCATCAAGTTGAGGGAACGGTAAACCTTATGATTGAACCGGAAACGCCGATTGCAAAAGCAAGAATCAGCGGAGCGCTTTAAGCCAAGCTAAATAATTCGCACATTCGGCATTATTCGTAATTCGCAGGATTTGTGCATAAATTTATTTTCGTATGCGGCGGCGTGATGTCCGGCATCGGCAAAGGCGTAACCACCGCATCCATCGGCAAAATCCTGCAAAGCAGGGGGTTTTCCGTAACCGCCGTAAAAATTGATCCCTACATCAATGTTGACGCCGGCACCATGAACCCGATTGAACACGGGGAAGTTTTTGTTACGGATGACGGCATGGAGTGCGACCAGGATGTGGGAAACTACGAGCGTTTTATGGATGTGAACATTCCCTCTGATAATTACATGACAACCGGCATGGTGTATCAGACCGTCATCAACCGCGAGCGCAATCTGGAATACGACGGCAGGTGCGTTGAAGTGGTGCCGCACATTCCGGAAGAGGTTATCAGGAGATTAGACCGCGCGGGCAAAAAAGCAAAAGCGGATTTTGTTTTGGTTGAGATCGGCGGCACCGTGGGAGAATACCAAAACATGATTTTTTTGGAAGCCGGCCGCATGTTGCGCCTTCAGCGTCCGCGCGATGTTTTGTTTGTTCTGGTCAGTTATTTACCCGTGCCAAAAATGATTGGTGAGATGAAAACCAAGCCCACGCAATACGCGGTACGCTCATTAAATTCAGCGGGCATCCAGCCGGACATTATTATCGCGCGCTCGGTCATAGCGATTGACGAGCCGCGCAAGCGGAAAATTTCAATTTTCTGCAATGTGTCGGACAAAGACGTAATTTCGGCACCCGACGTCAAATCAATTTATGACATTCCGGTTAATTTTGAAAAGGACGCATTGGGAGATCGCATTCTTGAAAAATTTGGCATCAAAATTAAACGCAAAAAAAATCTCGGCAATTGGGAAACGCTGAGTCGCAAAACCACAAAATTAAAAACGCCGGTTCACATCGGCATCGTCGGCAAATATTTTAATACGGGGCATTTTACCCTTGCGGATTCGTATATTTCCGTGATTGAAGCGGTGAAACACGCAGCATGGGCAAATAGCCGGAAGCCGGAAATCAAGTGGCTTGACGCGGAGCAATACGAAAAAAATCCGGCATCGCTCAAGGAATTGAAAAAATATAACGGCATTATTATTCCCGGAGGTTTTGGAAGCAGGGGAGTGGAGGGGAAAATTAAAGCGATTTCGTATTGCCGCAAAAATAAAATCCCGTTTTTGGGACTCTGCTACGGATTACAGCTCGCAGTGATTGAATTTGCGAGAAATGCGTGCGGCATGAAACGCGCGCACACCACAGAAGTGTTTTCCGAAACGCCGCATCCGGTAATTCATATGCTGCCTGAGCAGTTGGTAAATCTTCGTGAAAAACGCCTGGGCGGCTCTATGCGCCTCGGCGCCTATATGTGCGAGGTAGCGCTCGGAACAAAGGCGGCAAAAGCATACGGTGCGAAACTCGTTTCCGAACGGCATCGGCATCGATTTGAGGTTAATAACGAGTATCGCGACCGCCTGCAAAAAAACGGCATGGTTTTCTCGGGCGTCAATCCGGAACGAAACTTGATTGAAATTATTGAATTAAAAAAACATCCGTTTTTCGTGGCAACGCAATTTCATCCGGAATTCAAATCGCGGCCACTCGCTCCGCACCCGTTATTTAGAGAATTTATACGGTTTGCAACAAAACGCAAATAACAGCATCGCCCCGACTATAAGTCGGGGCGATAAAATTCCCGTGTTTAATTATTTAATGTTTACCTACATTGTTCACAGTTTACATTTTTTACATTTCAAAATATTCTCCATATTCTTTTAATTTCTTCATCAGTTTTTTCCATTCTTTTAATTTTTTGTTCAATTGTTTCGTTTTTTCCTAGATAAACCTGTACACAAAGATATATTATCGAACCTAATATTTTTCCTATTATATAAAATACGAAAAATACTCCACTAAAATAAAACAAAGAGTTTAGCAAATTTTTATAAATATTAAAGCTATTAAAAAACTAGATTTTCAGAGTTTTTTCTTCGTCATTATACTACGCTTATTTTTTTCGCATGACGGATATTTCCGTCAAACCGTTTTTTCCGAACGCTTGTAAATTTTACTGTGCCGTCTTTTACCGCGTACAGGGTATCGTCGTTGCCTCTTCGGACATTCACGCCGTGAATATAGCGTAGGCCCCTTTGGCGCACCAAAATGTTGCCCGTTTTCACGCGCTCGCCGTCGTATTTTTTTACGCCCAAGTACTTTGGCCCCGAATCCCTGCCTAATTTAGTTGTTGCCCCGGCTTTGGTATGTGCCATAATTTCCAAAAAATTATTACTCCAATCCTATCAAAAAACAAAAAAGTTTGCAAGCGCTCATAAATTACCTTCCATTTTTTGTTTCTTTAGTGTCGTGGTCATCACAAAAAATTCTTTGGGGATGATGCCCTCGAATTGAATCCGCTCCTGAATGTCCTGCGGAAGTCCGGACATCATGTTTTTCAGTTTTTTGTCGTCCGCGTCCAAAATATCCTGCCATTTGCCAATGGGCTCCAAAATATGCCGAATTTTTTCAAAATCGTAACTTACGCGCTTTTGCAATTTCCGCGAAACAACGCCTTCCTCATTAAACAAGCGGTCAAATCCTTGCGCGTCCATATATGTTCCGATTTCTTTTTGCAGTTCTTTAAGCCGCTGTTCATTTTTTTGTTCTTCCTTTTTCAGCGCGAAATATTCTTTAAGTATCGGCTCTATATTGCCGGTAGTTTGTTGCCTATTGCGATATAAATGTTTCCATGCCGGGCATATCGGCTTGTATGAACACCAATCGCATAGGGCGGAGGGTATCGGCTCAAATCGTTCGTTCGCTGCAAGTTTTTTTTCAATTTCTTCAATGGTGCCAAGCGCGTCCTCTGTTGTTGCTTCAATTTCTTTTTCCGTTTTTATTGTTGACAGTTTTTCCTGATGCTTGAGAAAATACAAACTTAATTTTATATTTTCGGTTTTTAAATGCGGCCACCGTTTTTTCAAGCCCAGACCGTAAAGTGAAAGCTGCAAATCGTGATTAACGCTGTCCTGCGAAGACAGGCGCTTTGCGGTTTTGTAATCAATCACTTCAAATTCGTTCTCGCCGATTTTATCTATGCGGTCGATTTTCCCCGCCAAGACGTGCGTCGTGCCATGTTTTTCGTCCGGGATTAACACTTCAAAACGGGATTCCAAATCAACCACATTAAAATTCCAGGGGGCGTTTTTTGCGTAGAAATTTTTTATCATCTTCACTCCTTCTTCGCGATATATATTTTCCGTTGTTTCGTCCCATCCGATTTTTTCTTTTGCAGGCCAATTTGCGCGGTAATAATCCAAAAGCTCGTCCAAAGTAGGGAAGAGAGGATCTTTTTCAAACATCCGCTTTAATACGCCGTGAATGTGCGTACCAAAAATCGCCTCAATGGATTTTTTTGCGGGCACGCGGTCAATTTCCTGAAATTTGTATTTCTGCGGGCATTGTTTGTAGGTTTGTAAGGAAGAATACGAGGTGCGCATAGCACTTGACAAATAAGTTTATTTTTTGTTATACTTGAGGGTAGTTGGCAGAGAAGTTCATCTTATAATAGCAAAAACTAGAAGGAGGGTGCGCAATGAAGAAAGTATATGTTAAAAAAGCGAAGTTTTGGGTGCTCTTTCACAAAATCTGGGAGATGAGCAAGGGCGGCATTTATGACGAAAGTGAGTGGAAAAAGCTTCAGATTGAACTCGAATCTTATGAATTCGGGACCCAACAAGTGCAAGATATTTTTTTGGATGAGCTTAAATTGGCACAACGCGAAAACGAAAGGCAAATAGGATTCGCAAAACACAGAAGATCAATAGAAAATGGTAATTAACAATTGGTGGTTATCGGCATTGCGGTAGCGCATGTTTGGGGCACCGGGTTTCTCGAGGCCGCAAAGGTATTTGGTTTCCTGCTGAATCAAAACTAACCAGCGCGCCACACCGGCAGAGGAATAGTATTTCTTTTACCGGTTTTTGTTTATTACAATATGTCGCACAATATACAATTTGCGACATTGCACTACCAGAAAGAAATGGTTTACGGCAAAACGCTTTTAATTAAGTTAAACAACATTGCAAACATATTATAAAGATTGTTGTAGAAAAACATCAGTACGGCAAAAACATTTACTCCGGTTTTTTGCAAAATATTTCCGTTCACGATCGCAATGTAATTTATAATGTAATCTTTCGTTGATTGAAACCAGGATTCGGTTTTGTTGATTTCGCTTTTATTAACGGCAACATCAATGCTTAATCCGGTTGTCGTGCCCTTGCGCGGCGTAATAACCAAAAAACTTCTGATTTTCATAAATATGCCGTCCGGATTGATGTTGATTGAGAAAAAAGAAGTTTTTTCCGTGTCCGTCGCTGTGCTTTGGTCGGTTTCGTTTAAAAACTTTGCCGACGAAAGCAGCGGCGCGGCAACAAGCGCAAATCCAACAAATATTAAAAATGTATTTTTATAAAACATTTTTTTGTTTGTCGTTTTCATATTAATATTAACATAAATTATCTAAAACGCAGGCAGATAATTGAGCGGGTTGACCGAGCCGCCGTACGGAAGCAGGCCGCATACGCGGCTTTGTTTTATTTCAAGCGTGCGGCTGTCATACACCGTAAAATGCAGATGATTGCCCGTGGCAAGGCCGGAATGCCCCATATAGCCGATTAAGTCGCCCTGCGCCACATTTTGTCCGGGCGTTACCTTGATGAGCGACAAATGTCCGTAAAGCGTCGCTAAATTATTTTCGTGTTTGATGACGATGTACTGGCCGTAGGTTCCGCCCGGGCAGTACCGGTCGCTGTTGCCGACAGCAATTACTTTGCCGTTCCCCGCCGCGACAATCGGCGTGCCGTACCCGTTTGCAATGTCAATGCCGTTGTGGAACCGGTAAAAATCGCTGTTCATCGCAAACGCGGTTCTGCCGTACCCTTGCGTAAGCCGTCCTGACGCCGGAACAATAAATATCGCGGACGGGTGCGGCAGAGAATTCGGATCAACCAACAAGCGCAATTTTTCTTCCAATGTTTCAATTTCTTTTGCGATTTCCTGCTGGCGCTTTTGGGTATCCGAAAGTTTTTGCTGATATAATTTCTCCTGATTTTTCGTGTCGGCAAGCAGCTGCGTGCGCGCGTTTTTTTCGTTTTGCTGAAGAATTTTTTTATCCTGCAAGACGGAACGAAGTCCGGTTAAATTTGTTTTTTTGTCTTCGGCGTTTTGTTTATCCTCAAGCAAACCGTTTTTCAATTCGGCCAGTTCCCGTTCGTCATCCGCAATTTGTTTTTGCAGTATGTTGGTCGCGTTAATTTCATTAAAGAAGGAAGACAGACTGGGATTCTTTAATAAAATCTCAATCATATTTTCCTGATCCCGTTGATGTATAGATTCCAGAAGCAGTGCCAAGGCGGCTTTTTTATTTTCAATTGACAGTTCTTTTTCCTGAATTTGCGCGTTGAGCTGCTGAATTTCCAATTCCGTTTTTTTTACTTTTGCGTTCGTGATTTTGACGTCCGAATCCAGCTTTTTAATGTTGCGGCCGAGCGCATTGATGCGCTGTTGGAGCGTACCGATTTCTTTTTCTTTCACCGCGATTACATCGCCGTATTTCTGCCCTTCTTCTTCCAATTTTTTTATCTCCGCGTTTTTTTGGTCAATTTGATTTTTCAGATCGCCAATCATATCCGCATGCGCGCGGAACGGTGTGCGCGCAAGAAAAAAACACAAAATTATCGTTCCCAAGAAAAAAAATTTTTTTTGGTTCAAAACTTCCATATTTACATTATATCAAAAACCCCCGTTTAAAAACGAGGGTTTTGGCGCGGCTATCCGAATTTTTGCTCGGCCTGCTCAAGCCGTTTGATTGATTCCTCAATCCCCAAAATTTCAACGATTTCAAAGGGTCCGGGAGACGCCTTTTTGCCGGAAAGCGCTGCGCGGAGCGGCCAAAGCAGTTTCCCCTTATCAGAATCCCCTATTTCATCAAAAAATGCCTTTTCCAGTGTTTTTTTGTCAATCGGAGGATTTATCACAGACAGCAATTTTTCAGCTTTTTGAAGGGCTTTTTTGATGTCTTCATCGGACATATTTTTCCAGCGCAACAGTTCTTTATCGTATTCAGGTTCCTGAAAAAAGAAGTTAACCCGCTCCCCTGTTTCTGATAACTTTTTTAATCTTGGTTGTTCCAGCGCAAGTATGCGATTGACATATTCATCAATTTTTAATTTTGGATTGTAATGTTGACTTTTGATTTTGGCATTTTGAATTTTGATAAGCCCGGCTTTTTCAAGAAACGGAATGCACAATGCGGTTAATTCTTCAACGGATTTTCTCCGAATATACTCCCCGTTCATCCAGTCAAGTTTGACGGTATCGAATACGGCTCCGGATTTTTGGATCTTTTCAAGTGAAAATTCTTTAGCAAGTTCTTCTTTTGAAAAAATTTCTTGTTCATCTCCCGGGTTCCATCCAAGAAGCGCCATAAAATTAACCATGGCTTCGGGAAGATAGCCGAGCGTTTTATATTCATTCACGGAAGTTGCGCCGTGCCGTTTGGAAAGTTTTGAACGGTCTGTGCCCAAAATAAGGGGCAAGTGGGCATATGTCCATGGCGCCTGAAAAACACCTGTCTCATCAACTTGTGCCCATCCTAAAGCTTCGGCCAAAAGAAGTTGTTTGGGCGTATTAGGAATGTGGTCTTCGCCCCGAATGACATGGGTTATTTTCATTTCATAATCATCAACAACAACGGCAAAATTATACAACGGTTCATCAAAACTCTTTGCGATGACAAAATGCCCAAGTATGTCTTTTGGGGAACTTATTTTATTTCGAACCAAATCTTGAAATGTCACATAGTCGTCTTCATTGGTTTTAAATGCATCACCACCTTTTTTAAAACGTTCTTCGAGTTTTTCAGCATACGTATTCTTGTATCGTATCACAAATTGCCTTGTTTCATCGGGATTATATGCCATATCCTTATATGGGCAGAGAATGTGAAATTTATCATTATTTTTATCTTCGATTTCTTCTTTGCTGCTTGGACAAAAACATGCAAAAGCTTTTCCGTTTTTCAAAAGTTGCGTTAAATAATTACTGTAACTTTTAAGTTTTCTCTCTCTTTTAGATTGATTATAGGGTCCAAAATTGCCCTTTTCTGTGCCATGAAGCGTTGGTCCTTCATCCCATTCGATGCCAAGCCAATTAAGCCCGTTTAAAATATCTTCTTCGTATTCTTTTTTTGATCGCTCCTGATCGGTATCTTCAATACGAAGAATAAATGATGCGTTATCTCCGCGTATTTTGTAATTTTGTGCAAATAAATAATTAAAAAGGGCTGTGCGCGCCGTGCCAATATGTAAAAACCCCGTTGGACTCGGGGCTATCCGTACTCTTGAATTTTTTATGGCTATTGACATATTTAATGCAAACCTATTTTGATGATTTCGCGCGCGATAACTTCCGCGGCGTCAAACCGCGCAAATTTTCCGGCCGCTTGAGCCATATCCGCAAGCGCTTTTTTATTTTGCAAAAGCGCATTCACCTCCGTAAGCAAAAGATACGGCGTTAGATTGTCTTCTTCAATCACCAGCGCTCCTCCGCTTTTAGCGTAGGCGTACGCGTTTTCGCGCTGATGATTCTGCGCGGAATTTTTAAGCGGAATTAGAATTGACGGTTTGCCGATTGACGCGATTTCAAAAATCATTCCGGCGCCTGAGCGCGCAACCACAAGGTCGCACGCGGCGTAGCCGTCGTGCAATACTTGCTCGCTGAAAAACGCAATAGGATGATATCGGTCTTTGTTTTCAATATTTTCAAG
>JAGXAD010000011.1 GCA_018971745.1 Patescibacteria group bacterium | reverse complement strand
CCGCTTCAGAATCAAGCCCAAAAAATTCTTTTTTGGAGAATCCGAACATTGACGCGAACATATTGGTCGGAAACGATTCAATTTTCGTGTTCAAATCGCGCACCAGGCCGTTATAAAATCTGCGCGACGCCTGAATTTTATTTTCCGTGTCCGCAAGCTCCCGTTGCAAATCCAAAAAATTTGCGTTTGCTTTCAAGTCGGGATAATTTTCAGCAACGGCAAAAAGGGTTTTTAAAGTATTTGAAAGCGCATTTTCCGCACGCGCTTTTTCATCAGCCGTTTTTGCGCCCATTGCCGCAGTGCGCGCACTGGTTACGCTCTCAAGCGTGCCCCGCTCATACGAGGCGTATGCCTTGGCCGTTTCCAAAATGTTCGGAATCAAATCGTATCGCCGTTTCAACTGCACGTCAATGTCGGACCACGCTTCTTCAACGCGGTTTCTGCCGCGAACTAAACTATTATACATGCCGACAAATAATGCGATTACTGCGGTAAAAATGATAAAAAAAATGTATGAAGTAGCCATAGATTTATTATAGCAAATCCGTGTTTGCAAGACAATGTTTTTTTCCACAGTTTGCAAACTAAATCCCCGCTCCGACCAAGGTCGGAGCGGGGATTTTCAATCTCTAACCGCTATCTTAATAATCCATCGGGGGCGCGGAAGGCGTATGCTCTTCTTTTTTCGGAAGCTCGCCGACAACCACCTCGGTCGTTAAAAGCATCGCGGCAACCGATGCGGCATTCTGAATGGTTGAACGCACCACCTTGGTCGGATCCACAATCCCCGCCTGAATCAAATCCTCATACGCGCCGGTTTGCGCGTTATAGCCCCAGGCGCCTTTTTTCTTTTTAACATCTTCAACCACAACGGTTCCTTCGGCGCCCGCATTGTACGCGATTTGTTTCAAGGGTGCCGACAACACGTCATGCATAATTTCAAGCCCGACTTTTTCGTCAAGGTCGCCATTTTCTTTCTTTTCAAAAGCCAAAAGCAATGAATGTACGTCGGATATCGTGCGAAGCAAGGCAACGCCTCCTCCGGGAACGATTCCTTCCTCCATTGCGGCTTTGGTCGCCTGAATCGCATCTTCAATGCGCAATTTTTTTTCTTTTTGCTCAACTTCGGTTGCGGCGCCCACTTTCAAAACCGCAACGCCTCCGGACAATTTTGCCATGCGCTCGCGAAGCTTTTCGCGGTCAAATTCCGAAGTTGATTTTTCAAGCTCAATTTTTACCTGCCGCACGCGCTTTTCAATGTCCGGCTTTTTGCCTTTGCCGCCGACAATCGTCGTATTTTCCTTGCCTGAAATAATGCGGCGCGCGGCTCCCAACATCGCAAGCTCCACATTTTCCAATTTCAAACCAACTTCCTCGGTAATCACTTTTCCTCCGGTAACAACCGCAATGTCTTCCAGCATTTCTTTTCTCCGGTCGCCAAAGCCGGGCGCCTTAATCGCGAGCGCGTTAAACGCCCCGCGGATTTTATTTACCACGAGCGTTGCAAGCGCCTCGCCATCCACATCCTCGGCAATAATCACCAATTCTTTTTTGCCGGATTTTGCGACTTTTTCCAAAAGCGGCAGGATTTCCTGAATGCTTGAGATTTTTTTGTCGGTAATCAACACCTGCGGATTTTCAAACACCGCCTCCATTCGGTCCGCGTTCGTAATCATGTAAGGCGAAATGTAGCCGCGGTCAAATTGCAAACCCTCCACGATTTCTTTGTCCAAGCCGAAAGTCTGCGAATCCTCAACCGTAATCACGCCGTCTTTCCCGACCTCGTCAATAATGTCGGCAAGCAATTTTCCGATTTCCTGATCCTGCGCGGAAATGGTTGCAACCTGCCTGATTTCTTCGTGGCCCGAAATCGGCTTGGACATTTTTTTAAGCCCCGCGACAATCGCCGAAGTTGCTTTTTCAATGCCGCGTTTAATGCCCATCGGGTTTGAACCGGCCGCGACATTTTTAAACCCGTCGCTGATGATTGCCTGAGCAAGAAGCGTTGCGGTAGTGGTGCCGTCGCCAACCACATCATTAGTTTTCGTCGCGACTTCTTTGATCAGTTCCGCGCCGAGATTTTCTATTTTGTCTTCAAGTTCAATTTCTTTTGCGATGGTTACGCCGTCATTCGTAATGGTCGGCGCACCGTATCCTTTGTCCAAAACGACATTGCGGCCTTTCGGGCCAAGCGTAACTTTTACCGCGTTTGCCAAAGCGTCAACTCCTTTTTTCAAGGCCTGCCGCGCTTTTTCGTCAAATAAAATTTGTTTTGCCATATTTTCCGCAATTTTCAATTTTCAATTTATAATTTTCAATGTTTGAAAATTTGGCCATTGAAAATTTATTGAAAATTGAGAATTGAAAATTGTAAATTTTCTAAAAATTGATTACATCAAAATTGCCAATATGTCTTCCTCTTTCGCAATTAAATACTCTTTGCCGTCGACCTTGATTTCATTGGGTCCGTACTTGGTAAATAAAACCAGATCCCCTTTTTTTACCGAGGGCGTGATTTTTTTTCCTGAATCAAGCACCTTGCCCTCGCCTACCGCAACAACCCTGCCTTTTTCCGGCCGCTCTTTGGACGCGGTTTCCGGAAGATAAATCCCCCCTTTTGTTTTTTCTTTATTGTCCTCCACGGGCTCAAGCAATACGCGATCCCCCAGAGGTTTAATTAAAACCTTACTCATAATTGTTTATGATAAATAATTTTTAAAAATGTGTTAGCAATCTCGGCTCCTGACTGCTAATGGATATTATAGATAACGCGAAAATAGTGTCAAGCCCCGTCACTAGAAAATGGCATTGCGGCTTACGCCGCCCCTATTTTATGTTTCCCGCCTCTTCCGATACTTAACTCCGAAAAATCTTCATTCGAATATACTAAAACGGCGTCATGCCATTTTTCAGTGCGGGGTCAAGTGTTTCCAACCTACTCGTTTTGCCGGACAAAAAAGGCCCGAATGCGGGCCGAAACGAACTATTCTCCAACTCTTAAACGCTGATATATGATATTGACCAAACGGACGGGCACAATAAACGCCAAGGAAACGCGGAAGCCTCTGATTCGTTTTCGTAAAATCTTTTCAATGCGATACAAACTGTCGTTTTGTCGCGCGTACACCACGGGAATATGCCTGCGGTTCTCCCAGCCTTTTTGCCGGGAATGTTTCACAAACTTCTCCATCCCGCGCTTTGACGATTTTGCCTGCAAAACAACAACGGGATATTTTTTCTTATTCCCCTTGTAGATATAAAAATCAATGCCCCAGGCGTCAATTTCCCGGTCAATGGAATCTTTGGAATCAACGCGGCGATAACTGTCAATAAAACCTTCGTGCAAAAGCTGTTGCAAACAAACATCTATCTTTTCTTCGCCGGCAAGCTGTTTTGCGCGCCGTATTTCCAACCGCACCTCCGCTTACCGCCAAACGATAACAATAAAAAAGACCTAACCGTACTCTACCATAGCCAAAAAAAAAGAAAAGCAAGGCTATTTTGCCTGTGCCGTCAAAATGATAACATAGAACCATGAACAACCATTCATCCCCGTATCAAAACGACCACGATGACGCGATTACGGCCGGAGAAAAATACATCCGTGACACCTTAATGAGTCCGGTGGCGCGCGCCATCTGGCTTTTGTGGCCGGTGCCGCGCCTGCTCCGGCGCTTTGGCATTTCAGCCGACAACACAATTCTATTCGGAGCGGCAAACGCCGTATCCATACTGGGGCTTTTGCTTCTCGGAAAATTTTGGTTTATGTATCACGCATCCGGCCTTACCAAAACGGCATTTTTAATTTTGATTTCCGCATTCATTACCGATTTTATTGACGGACCAATCGCGCGCATTCACGACGAAATTACGCCGCTTGGAACTTTTCTTGACCATGTACGGGATTATCTCGCATTTTTTTCGGTGCTCGCAATTGTATTTTTTTCCTACCAATATAAACCGGACCTTGAAGTTTTGCTCTCGCTTACCGCGCTTACCACCGTCATTCTCATCATTGCCAACATAAAAATGCTTCTTGCGCGCCATGAAATTTTCAAGAATCACCGCGACCTTCTGTCTATTATTAGAGATTCATCGCTTGAGGACTACCAAACCTCGTTTACCGGACGGTTTCACTTTTTTACTGCCGCAATAGGCATAAGCGGGCTTCTGCTTTTTACGCTTGTCAGACGCGAATGGATATATTTTGTCTCGTACTCCACTCTGCTCGTGCACATTACGGTCAGTGGATTTTACATTCACGAGGTGTGGAACAATTATTACAAGCGCCTTGCCGTTTTTGAGCGTTGGCGCCGCCGTTCGCAAAACATCAAAGCAAAAATCCAGTCATTACGACAAAAAAATACGGCTTTATAATAAGGTAATTAGGTGGATTCGTAACCAAAGTAGAGTCGAATAAGCTGATCGAGCAAATTGTCTTTTCGGTGATTGTACCGGTATTCCATTTCTTTAAGATACAAGGGAAAATTACTTTTGGAAACTCCTCGGTAGTTGTAGAGTCCGTGCTTCGCAAAACTCCAGAATCCCTCAATGCCGTTAATGTGGACTAACCGCTTTCTGCCTTTTCTGACAAATAGTTTTGTATGCTTGACGGTGTAATGCTTGCCGTAGCGTTTGAGAGAATTATAGCTCCGAAATTGGTCGGTATAATACACGGAACCCTTGCGCGATCTCCTGCGGATGATGTCCATGAGAATTTCCTTTGATACCGCGTCCACAACCTTCGTATAGACCTTCCCGTCCCGTTCCAGAAGCCCAAATACGACACTTTTGCCTGATGCGCCTCGTCCTCGTTGGCCCTTGCGTCTGCCGCCGAAATACGCCTCATCCAATTCAATCTCTCCGGACATTCTTCCTGCTTCCTGTTCGCATTGCCGAATAATCTGCAAACGAAGTTTGTTGTACACATTCTTCACCGCCTGATACGGAATACCGATGTCGTGAGCCGTAAGCAATGCAGTCTGCTGTCGCCGGAACGCACTGATGACCAAAAGCTCCCGCCGTAATCGTTTCAGACTTTTCTGACGCCTGCAATAGAAGCACTTCCGGTAGCCTCGTCTGGTCCGATATGACTTACGATGGCCGCAGAAAACGCACTTCCGTCCGAGCAAAAAAGACGTCAGACATCGATTTTCATTGATTCGCAGCATAACCATTGATGTATTATATCATCAGTGGTTACGAAACCGTCTAATTACCTATAATAAAATACCCCGATTTAAATCGGGGCATTTTTAATTTCGGTACCTTTTGGTTAAATCCGAACTTTTTTTGACGAAAATCCTGACTGCGAACTTTGATAAAAACTTTTCAGCTCGGGCGGGCAAAAAGGAAGGGGGTTGGGGGGAAGGAATTTTTGCCCGCCCTCGCTTTCGCCGCTTCTTTTTTCGCCGCCGCAATTTTTCGTGCCAGTGAAACTGGCGCGCCGCCTTAAAATAAATTGGCCTGAATATTCTTGCTCTGATTATCTGATTTGTAATAATAGCAAGCGTTGTTTACAATTCGGTCGGATAAAAGTAGTTGATTAAGGTCTCAAGCGGCGTCTGATTGTTGAGGGAAGCGTGGGGCTTGACGGTATTGTACCAGTTCACGAAGCGGATCAGTTCAACCCTGCGGTGCGCTCGACTCTTGAAAATCATCTTCCGGTGCCACATCTGCATAAGTGTTCGTATCACCCGTTCCGCCTTGCCGTTCGTTCTCGGCGTTCGTACCTTGGTGAATCTCTGTTCAATCCGGTGTTCGGCGGCCAGCTTCATCAGGGCGTGCGTATCGGGATTGCCTCGATATTCTAATCCATTGTCAGAATAGAGTTGCTCAATGGTGTAGGGGCATTCATCCAGTACCTGCTTCAGAAATGCTTCTGCCGAATACTGGGTCTTGTCAGGCAGGATTGCGGCATACAGCTCTCGGGAGAAGTCATCAATGCCGACAAACAAGTATTCGCGGGTAGTTCTGGGCGACTCATCCTCCAGAAGCGGTAGCCGTTTGGTATCAAGATGTACCATCTCGCCCGGATACTGTTTGTTGTAACGCTTTGATTCTTTCTTGAGTCGTTCCTCCAGTTCCTGTTCAACCTTTGCTAATCGTTTCAAGCCATACTGGATCGTACGAAACCGAGCATTGATGCTCTTGTGCACACTGAAGTCCCGCTGCCTGCCCCTATGGAGTATCTTGTATACCGTGGGAGCAGACACCCGGTACTTCCGGATCAGATTGCAGACACGGATATGGTTGGTATGGTAATCATCATACAGTTCCTGCCGTTGGATGGGGGTCAGACGGGTGCGTTTGTGAATTGTCATATTGTTTACAGTACTTTAATCGTCGACTGTAAACAACGCTAGGGTATATTACATCTGATTTTATCAACTCGGCTACTTTTTGGCAATCTGTTATTTCTTTTGCTCCCATTTTAATCAATTGTATATTACCCTTGGATTCAAAAGAGAAAAATTTAGGAGACAATACGAGTAGAGGAATACCAAATTTAAGCGCGGTTTTTCCAGCATCAAAAGTGCCGCTCATTTTTCCATTCTGATCTTTTTCGGGACCGGAAAGAATCACTACCACCGCCTTTGATAAAGCACAAACAAGTTTGTTCCTAATCATAGCATTGCGGGCACTCCACGGTTCATTCGGCTTAAATTGTGACACCAATAATAGGTCGTTCTCCCAATTATAATTTTCTTGAATTTCTTTTTTAATAGGAATTTGATTTATACCACAACTTAAAACAGCGGTAGTCGTTCCGTCGCACTCTAACGCACCTAAGTGCGCGTTTGTGTCTACGCCTTTCGCGTAGCCCGAAACAACATTATAGCCATTTTCGGCGAGATGTTTAGCTATTTTTTTTGTAGCGCCTAGTCCGATAATATCTACATCTCGCGAGCCAACAATAGCCACACTATTGGCGTTTAATAAAGATATCTTCCCCTTGCAAAATAAAATTGGAGGGGGAGCATTTTCAAATTTTTTAATAATTATTTTTGGATACTCATTATCAAACAAGGTGATTATCTTAATACCATTTTCTATCAAACGATTATATTCTTTTTCTATAATTTCATCATTAAAATTAAAAAGTGAATCATAATTAACTTTTGAAAATCTGCCCTTCCCAAATTCTGGAAATAAATCGCAAAAATCTTTTTCGGTGATATTAAAAAATTCGTCCAAGGTTTTATTTTTAATTTTAATACGATCTAAAATAATATTTATGGTTTTCGTACCAAAACCTTCAATATTGTTCAATTTGTATAATAAATATTTATTATCCTGCATATTATTTTTTTGACCGCGTTTTCGTTATTGTAAACACATAAACATTGCTCACGTGACCAACATTGATTAACGCTTGTGTCGCTGCGTTCATAGTCTCGCCCGACCTGTATAAATCATCAAACAAAAGCACTTTCTTTCCGGCATATCTTTGATCTTTAATTTGAAACGCGCCAGCAAGAATCTTTTTTCTTTCTTCGGGGTCTTCAATAGATTTTAATTGCGTTGTTGCCTTTATCTTTAACAAATAATCGTAGTCAACTTTTATTTTTACTTTCTCGCCAATAATTTTTGCCAATTCATAGACTGGTTGAAATGCTCTTGTCGTATCAGATGGTGGAATAGGAATAATTGCGACAAGATAAGGTGTAACTAATCTAGTTTTCAAAAACTCAACACAAATATCGGCTATGGGTTGCAGTTTGCTGATGTCTTTACAATATTTTAATTGATATAGCAGTTCGCCGATTTCTGTTCTAACAGTGTCCCAATGATTTTCATCGAGCGGTGTACTTGAAATAGTATGTAAATCTAACGCCCATCCCGCTTTCCATTGTCCTTGTAAATTTTGAATATTATTAAATTCCATAAAAAATTATTTTAACAATTCATCAGCCGAAACACCAAGGGCTTCGGCTAATTTTTGAATTGTCGCAAGCGTTGGGTTTCTTTTTCCATTTTCAATCTCACTAATATTAAGATCTGTGAACATCTAATTTTCGAGAGATTGCCCCTTGCGACAATTTTTTAGCGGTTCTTATCCGCTTTAAGTTTTGACCAAGTTTTGTTGATATTCCAATCATAAAATTATTAACATTGTATCCCTTGTTGCATTATTAGGCAATGGTGTATTATAATGATACATATGCAAAAAAAAGGGGGGTAAAATTGTTGTGTGCGCACGGGTAGGCGGGGCAAACACAACATCCTTTTTCTTGGCGGCGTATTTCGCAAAGCGAAATACGAAAAATTGCGGCGGCGAAAAAGCGAGGGCGGGGCGAGAATTCCTTTCCCCCCAAACCCCTTCCTTTTTGCCCGCCCGAGCGGAAAAGTTTTCTGCTCTGCCGCGCGAAGCGCGGCAATCAAAGTTCGCAGTCCGGATTTTCGTCAAAAAAGTTCGGATTTTAACCAAAAAGTACCGAAATTAAAAATGTCCCGATTTAAATCTGGGCATTTTTAATTTCGGATCGGAGAGGGCGAGATTCGAACTCGCGATGCCTTGCGGCATATCCGCTCTCCAAGCGGACGCACTCGGCCACTATGCGACCTCTCCATTTCAACTACGAGTTACCGGCTCTTTCCGATTTTTCCGGCTTTAATCCCAAATCTTCGTATCCGGGAAGTTTTTCCAGCTTCTCCATGCAATCCTTGTCAGAAATCTCGCACGGAACTTTTCCCCAGCTTATGATTCTGCCGTCCGCGTCAACTTTCTTTTCGTATTTAAAAACTTCACGCGCGTATTTAAATTTAAACAAGTGCGTTTCCTGCCTGCCCCGTTCGTTGATTACCAATCCTTCAAAAATCCGGATCGTGCCGTTTTTACGCGCCTCGTCCGCCTCATCCGAATTTATTTTTCCCCGCTCCAATAAAAACTTCAATGCGATCTGAAGCTCATCATCATACATTGCTTTAAATTCTATGCGCCGCGCCGATACCAATTCACCTTCTTTTTTGACGGGAATTGCCCGCAGCTCCTGTTCAGCCGCTTCCCGCACTCTTTGTATGCTTTTTGCGGCGCGTTCTTCTTCGTTGGCAATCCAGCGCGATGTTTCGTTTTCCATAAATAATCTGTGACTATAACGCAACAGTCTGCCCCTGAAGTGCCTTAATGCGCTCTTCAACCGGCGGATGCGTCACTCCGCACCAAATTCCGAATAAATGTTTTTCCCCCTCAAACATAATCTCGCGGAAACGCCTTCGGCTCACTTCATCTTTACAGAAAGTCGTTTCCAAGAATTGGTGCGGGGCAAGTAAAAATTATATTTTTTGCCGTAAGGCGTTAATTCTTTCTTCAACAGGAGGGTGAGTCATAAACAACTTAACGAGCCATGGAATTCGCTGGCCTTTACCCGAATCCGCTTTAAACGGATTTTCAAAATACAAATGCGCGGTTGCGGTGTTGGCGGAGCGCATCGGGGAAGGGTCAGACGCGATTTTTTTCAAGGCGGAAATCAAACCGTCCGGATAACGGGTAAGCAAAACGCCGGAAGCGTCCGCCAAAAACTCACGCCTACGCGATACGGCAAGTTGTATCAATGTCGCCACCAAAGGCGCTAAAATCGCAAAAATAAGCCCTACCAGCATAAATATAGCCTGAATCTGGCCGCTGTCGCCTTCATCGTTACTTCTTCGCGACATTCCGCCCCAAAAGCTCCAGCGCAAAAACCAATTTGACAGAAGCGCAACCAATCCCGCAAGCACCACCACAACCGTTGAAACAAGCGTATCCCGGTTGCCAATATGTGATAACTCATGTGACAACACCGCTTCAAGTTCGGTACGGTCAAGCCGCTCTAAAAGCCCACTCGTTACGGCAACGGCGGCATGATATTTGTCGCGGCCCGTTGCAAACGCATTCGGGCTGGCGTCCTGAATAATGTATATTTTCGGCGAAGGCAGACCCGCGGTAATCGCCAGATTTTCCACAATGCGATACAGTTCCGGATTATCTTTTTCAGCAACCGGTTTTGCGCCGTTAATCGCAAGCGCAATTTTATCCGAATACCAGTAACTTGTGATATTCATTATGACGCTAAACAGCACCGCGAAATACAGAATGCCCGGGCTTTGCAGGGCTTGCGAAAAAATCCAGCCGACCGCAATGACGAATACGAAAAATCCGGCCATCAACGCCCAAGTTTTCCAAATGTTATGC
>JAGXAD010000151.1 GCA_018971745.1 Patescibacteria group bacterium | reverse complement strand
GATGATTTAAAAAATATTTTTACGAGGCGTTCAGCGTCTTTTTTATTTTGTATCCAGTATATTTTTTTGTTTCGTTTAAACCATGTTTCCTGCCGCCGCGCGTATTGCTCAATTGCCCTTTGTAACATTTGTATCATTTGTAACTTTTGCAACTTTCCTTGCAGATAGAGCGATACAAATTTATATTCAAGCCCGAGTTCCTGAAGCCGCCGGTGTGATACTCCTTTGGTAAGGAGTTTTTTTCTCTCCTGAACCATCCCTTGTTTGAGCCGTTTCCGGAGCCGTATTCCAATCAAATGTCGTAGTTCCTCTCGCGGTTTTTTAATGCCAAGCCAGAGCGTATCGTAGCGTTGTTGTTTTTTGAGTTCGGGCACTTTGCCGAGCGCGCGCGCGATTTCAATCGCGCGAATAAGCCGGCGCGGATTTTTTTGCTCAATGTTTTTTGCGCGTTTGGGGTCAAGTTTTTTCAGTATCGCCAAAAGTTCTTTGGCGGTTTTTCGCGCAAGTTTTTTTCGGAGTTTTGCATTGGGCGGCACTTCGGGAAGTCGCATGTCATACGCAACCGCATCAATCCAAAATCCGGTTCCGCCGCAAAGAATCGGAATTTTCCCGCGGTTTGCAATGCCTCGTATCGCGGCATCAGCGCATTGTTTGAATTTGGCAACGCTGTATTGCCGTTTTGGCGATACAAAATCAATGCAGTGGTGCGAAATATTTTTGTAGATGAAAACTTTTGGATTTTTGATTTTTGGGCGCCACGCGCCTTCCACTTTTCCCGTTCCGATGTCCATTCCGCGATACACCTGCCGCGAATCAGCGGAAATAATTTCTCCGTTAATTTTTTTGGCAAGCGCTACGGCAAGTTCTGATTTTCCCGATGCAGTTGGGCCTACAATCATGATGAGTTTTTGTCGTTTGACATGCATAGGTCGTATATGATATGTTGTTTTTGTTGCTTTACTATTGTGAAGAAAGAAGGAAGCGGTAATGATCGTTGAAATTCATGGTATTGATGAGGAAAGAATGGGGCAAGTAGAGAGAATACTTCTCTCGCTGAGATTGTCTGACATTACCAAAGAGAAAAAATTGGGTCGAAAAATTTGTTTGAGCGCAGATAGAGGTACTGTGCAATTGGTGAATACTCACAGAAAAGTATTTGGTGCAGATGGTATTCGTGTTTGTTTGAGAGAGCCGGGCGAACTTGCTTTAACGATGGAGGGTTCGTTGCAGTGGATTGCTTTTATTGCAGGAGCTTTGGGAGCAGCGGATATTCTTAAAAATGGAGGAGAATTTAAGTTAGCAAAACAACTTGATAAAGGACATAAAAAGTAGGCGCAATAAGTTAGGCATGATAATGCCGCTTCTTTCGGAGCGGCATTTTACTATTTCACTTGTATCTGCAAATCAGCTTTTTTTACGTCCGTGAGCGGCCAATAGGATGTAACGGCAAAAGAATTATCAGCGGTAAATTCGGTTTCTGCGGTTTCTCCGGGCTTTGCTGAAACTTCAAATACGGGCGATTTGAACCGGAGCCCTCCGTAGTAGACATTGGTTGTTCGCACAAGAAATTCAATTTTTACTTTTGTGCCTTTGGTAATCACAATGGCGCTTGACGGATAAAATCCTGAATCATCCGCTTCAATGTTAAATTTTTGTTCTTGTGGTTCTTGATTTGAGGTTGCGGAGGACTCATCCTCGTTTTTTATTTCTTTGTGCTGTTTTTGTTGCGGTTTTTCCGTATCGAATGTGTGGTTGCTTTGTGTTGTTTCGGGTTGCTCTTGTTCAAGTTCGCCTTTGATGTCTTCCAGTTCTTTGTTATTTGTTTTTTCAAATTCTTCCGTGGAAGTTCCCGATTCGGTTTCCAATTCATCTTGGATGTCTCCCAATGATTCATTTAAATCTTTGTCCGATTCGTTCAAGTTTCCCAGCGCGTCCAAATCTTCCGTATCGTTTTCGTCGCGTTTAATTTTTTCTTTGA
>JAGXAD010000150.1 GCA_018971745.1 Patescibacteria group bacterium | reverse complement strand
GATCAAATTGCCGAAAGCGAGATGATGTGGAAACGGATCCACGATATTGACCTTGCGTATTCCGGCTTATCGTTGAATATTAATACGAGTGAGCCGGAAGATCTGCAAAAAACAAAGGAACAGTTGTCACAATTTTGGCAATTGCCCGGGATGTTAAAAAACATTTTTGTGGTTCGTGGCAAAATTTTGAGATTTATCAAAAAAATGGTTTTGGCTGGTGAACAGCCCCCGGCAAAAGCAGCAAAAGATACAAAAGAACTGGCCGACTTGATGCATGAATTTAACGACACAAAGGATTTGGCTCAAAAAGAGGTTGAAGGGTTTGATAAGATGATGAAGTCTCTGAACAGGGGTTAAACAATAATTTTTTTATGAAAAATTATCCTTTTATTCTCTATGTGGGGGTGATGGCAGCCATCATAGTCGGTGTAGATTTAGTGTTCTTCAGAAATCATCCCTGGGAACGGCTGATAGTGAATGTTGGCATTGTCTTGGTGTTCGCAGCTTTCTACTTGAGATTCCTCAGGCTTCCATAAACAAGGCGCAATAGCTTTTAGAGTTGGGGTGTTGGCAATTTGCATCGTAATACATTTTTTTCGGTGGAAGTGATTCCTTCAAAAACTACCGGTACCGGAGTTTTTTGTTTATAAACCATAGTGAGTAATAAAAATAGGGCTGGCTCCGGACGGGAACCAGCCCTATTCAACGCCCCCTGTTTATTTTTAGCCCGCAACTCCGAATTTGCACCCCTTGCCGCCGCCCATATCCCAGTATTGGCAGTTTTGCGGACCGCAAAAGATGGGGTTGCAGTTACAGAAAAATATTCCCTTTTCAACCGCATTGGCGATATGACCAAGGATTTTAAGCAGCCGGTCAATGTCTTCCCGGGTTCGTTTTGTTTCAACGCTCATAATCTTCGGGGCTTTATTCTTAATCAGATAATCCATGATCAATCCCTTTTCGGTTGTGCCGGTCTTCACCCGGAAACCAAGAGCGTACGCCGTCATCTGCAAATCAGTATCAACCTGATCTTTTGTCGGAGTTCTTGCGCTTGTTTTTGTGTCACGAATCCGGTTTTGATCGTCCACCAGATCCATTCTTCCAAGAAAGGTATAGCCGACATCGTTGTCAAACTTAATTTCAAACGGCTCTTCCACGAACAGCGGCATAATGTTGGGCGATAGCGGCTGAATAGGTTTCTGTTCATATTTTCTTGTTTCCGGATTCAGCTCACGATACATCATCGGCTCTCCGTTTCTGTCTTTGCCGGTATGGTAAGTGCAGATAAGGTTTATTCCTTCGTCTTTCACTTCCGCAGGATTTTCGTCTTTCTCCCAGGCAGTTTCTTTCTTTGCGGATTCAAACGAATCGGAAAATGCGTCCAGAACGGCGTCTATCGGCAAATCCTTCCGGCTTTTGATTTTCTGGCGGAAATTAACTTCCAGGGCGGAGTGAACCGCAATGCCAATGGTTACTGCTGACGGCGGAGGAATCTTCACGCCTTCAATATAGCGGAAATAGTAGTGGAGCTGGCATTTCATGTACGTCAAGAGCTGAGAAATTGAATAATGTTTGTTCATATTGATTACAATGTTACTGCACCGGTTCGACGATGTCCGGTGTTTTTTTAATATTCTTCCTGAAGCATTACCGAATATCCCATCTCGCCGTTTGAAGCGACATAGAATTTTCGTCCGGACACTTCAACGGCATATAGCCAGTCCTCGTGATCAAGAACAGCCGCACGAAATGCTTTCTCAACTGCTTCACGCATTTCCGAGGTTTCTGCCATCATGCCGGATGTCCAACAACCGATGTATTTATCTGTGCCAATTTGCGGCGGCATGCTCCGGTCGATATCAACCGGAACGGATATCGTGGCGCCGTTCTCATTAATTATTAGATGCGGGACGCCATTCACATATTTTTTATCGTCAATATGCGTATGGCGCCATTCCTCTAAAGTCATTTTTTTCATATTTTT
>JAGXAD010000010.1 GCA_018971745.1 Patescibacteria group bacterium | reverse complement strand
AACTTTTTATTGCCGTGTTTATCAAAAAAATCTTTAATTTTCCTAAAATCACGCGGCTCATCTTTGATACGCATATCTAAAAATTCTCTCAATTTTTCGTTCTCGTATCCAGCCGTCGCCCTTGCTCGGTCGGTATTATTACCATGTCTCTCACCGTGACCATTTTTTATATCCGGCGTTAACATCGGGATATAAAACAAACTTTTTAATTCCTTAATATCCGATAAAATAATAAACAGCAAATCATATTTGAAAAGATCGTGATTGTCTCCAAAAAATTGATTGCGCATATTCCACAGTTTTTTTATCTAAACCTATAAATATCCAATGCTAAAAGTATGAGCCAGCCGACCAGAAGCACATACCACCCGAACATTTCAATCAAGCGAGCTTTATGCTCCCAGGAAATCGTAAAATTTTCGGATACGATGGCGTAGGCATCTTCAAGCGTATCAAGTTTGTCTTTGACGGCCCGGCGCCACTCGTCAAGCTTAAATTTTTTGGCAACCAGATCGTACAAGCGCGCGGAATACCAGTCGCCGATCAATTTTATTTCCCGTTCAATCGACTGAAATTCGGAAAGTGAGCGCGACCGGAGTAAAATGGTTTCTTTCAGCGCCTGCTGAACTTCGCGTGGCGTAAAGAAAAAACGGGTGCGCTTCGGCGTCTCCTCAATGATGTGCGAAATACGGCTAAGGCGCGCGTCAAGATCGCGATCCATAATGCGATATTTCAAAAGCTGTAAATTCGCGAGTTGCAACAGCTCAACCACTGCGTCAACATCGCCTTCCGGGTCAAACACAAACGCCCCGTCCCAATCCGCAATTACCAAATCGTCTTTTCCGTATTTGATTTGCGAAGAAAGCGTATATTCAATTTCAGCCGGGTTCAGCAAAAGTTTTTCCGATTTCAGCAAACCGGCAATCCTGTCTTTATGGCGCAGAAATTGTTCGGGCTCTCCCGAAAAATCAGACACGGCAAATACGGTGTATTCTTCGCTAAATTCGTCAACATCCTTGCCGTCTTTTTGTTTCAATATATCACGGACATAATGGATTGCCTCTTCTTTGAAAGAAAAAATTTCTTCGGAAAATATGTCCGGCACCTCAAAGCGAAGTTCGGCAAGCAAAAAATTATTCGGGTAGCGGCGCACCGTTAATTTTCCTTCGTGCCCCGTAACCGTTGCAGTCCCCTCCTCCACGATAAATTGCTGGGGCACGGTTTTGGCGAAATAGTGCGGAGCTGATTTTGCCGCGGGCATTGGCGCTGATGCCGACCCGTGTTTCGGCCGCGACACCTCGCTGATAATAAACGCAATAAGTTTTCCGGTCATAACTATTACCCTTATTTTTAATACCTATTCAGAGACTTCATCATTTTATCAAACCCTTCAACCTCTTTTTGAGCTAAATTCTTTGTGCCATTAAATTCATGCATCAGGTCAGTCAGTTCTTTTGCGTCTTTTGCTGTTTTTGCCGTGGGCTGTTTTCCGGCCAAAACCATTTTTTTAATAAACCTCAAAATCTTGCCCCGAACCACGAAGATATTTTTTAACATCCCGGGCAATTGCCAAAATTTTGAGAGCTGTTCCTTTGTTTTTTGCAGATCTTCCGGCTCCTTCGTATTAATATTCAACGACAAGCCGGAATACATAAGATCAATATCGTGGATTCTTTTCCACATCATTTCGCTTTCCGCAATCTGGTCGTCAAGATACGACCCCGCTTTTACAGCATTTTTTGATTCGTCAAATTCCTTCAAATGCTTAAAAACATCCTCAAAATTTAAAAACGGCTGTATGTTTGAAAAACACCGGGCAAACTCGGTAAGCATGGCGGTAATGTCTTGCATGTTTTGTGAACCGGATTTTTGCAATTCCTGCTTTGGCTTATTCCGATTCTGCAACGCATATACCAGACCAAAAATGGCGGCAAAAACCGTTGCGAACAATTTAAAGTCGCCCCATTTTTTGTCCTGATTATTCATAACTTCAATTAAATCATATTTATTACCTAAGCTGTAAAATTGCCTTCTCTGCATCTTCAATTTTTTTATCGTACTCGTCGTTCTCCTTTTCTAAACGGTTCTTTGTATATTCCTCGGAACCATTAAGTGATTTGCCACCCTCAAGAATCCGGTACAATTGTTTCAGTTGGTAATCATTACTACTTTTCCTATTTTCAAAATCACGTTTCTTACTTTCCAGTTCTGACCTTATTCTTTGTTTATTTGAATCGTCCATCATTCTTGTATGAATTATAAATTTATTTTTATTTTTTCCTCGACCTTTAGATTTTTATAATTTATTTTTCCAATTTTAATCTAAACTCCTCCAATTTTTTGATGCAATCATTCGCTTGTTCCGGGGTGTATGCAACGTGTTCCCGAAAATCAGCGGCTTTCAAATGCACTAAATTGCGTACCTTCCGTAATTCATGGCAAAAGTGCCACATATCTTTGTCTATCAAACCGTATTCATTATATGCCTGACCAAGCAAGACAGTAAAATCAGTTCTTTCAGCCTCCCCCATGCCTGCTTTCTTTCTCGCAGAAGCGATGAGATCAAATAACGCCGCTTCAATAATTCCTCCGACTGTCACAATGATATCTTTGCACAAGAGCGACTCAATCGTAAGGTAAATCTGGTAATCGTTATACAAATGCACCATAAATTCCAAATATTGCATCTGATACGCAATATTTTCCCGGACCATTTTGTCTTCAATAAATGCCCACTGGTCTTTGAAATAATTCGCCGTTTGCGGGTGGTGTTTTTTTGAAAACAGTTCTTTTTTATCAGAATTGTCCTTGCGCTTATCAATAGGATCCGCAACATTTTTTAGAAGAAGTTCCATTTTATAAATTAACTTAATAATTTCATGCTGCTTGCTGATTATCGTCCCGCCTGCAAATCATTGAGGACTTCTCTGAAAATCAGAAATCTTTTGTGTAAAAAGGTGTTAAATCTGCTTCGCATCCTCTTTACATTTCTCCCCCTTTTTCTTATGAGAAACGGGCGGTCAAATTGTTCCACTTTTTTTATACTCTTAAAGGGCAGCAATTCTGACTTTAAGTATTTGTTGATTTTTTCATTGCTTATCTTTTTATAAAATTCAATCTCGGATTTAAGCCATCGGGACGGGATCTCCTTACCCTTGCGAACATTTTGATCTTTGTTAAGATAGTGCAGATTTAAAATATTATTTACTTTGCTATCAAGTACTCCCTTCCGGTACAAATCAAACGGATAAAAATGATCATCCTCCGGACCGTGTTGCTGCGTCTCAAGGTCTATCCGATTAACGGGGCTGCCGTCGATATAGACCGGCTTTTGTCTCCACAAAGCAAGCTTAACGATGTTCCGCACGGACGACCTGCCCGCCTTTATATCGGTCGCATCAAAAAATGATTTCACTATGTCAACTTTTTTTATGGTAAGCCCTGTTTCTTCCGTGGCCAAGCGCTTCATTTCCACGGCATCCGGACCGATATTTCTATTGTAGCCGGAACCAATATATCTGTTGGAGAGAGACGCTCTCCAAAACCATTTTTTAAGCTCCGCCTGCTGTTTTAGGGTGGGATTATTTTTAAAGTAGAAAAAGATGCTTAACACGGTGAGCAGGGTTTGAGAGGGCAATTCGCTTACCGAAATAATTCCGTACTCTCTTTTTAGGTACTGCATCGCATTAGATACCGCCTTGATGCAATCGCTGAATATTTTGCTGTTTTTCCCCGCATCCTTTTCTTCACGAACGGCTTGCGCTATTTTCTTCAACGCCTTGATATCTATTTCCGGAACGCCTCTATTATTTTTGCCGTTCCGCCACAACTGGAAAACCAATGCGAAGACGTGAATAAAGATAACCGTATTTATATCCCGAGTCAGAGATTCTTTGTTGGTTCTTTTCCAGATTCTGAGCATTTTTTCAAAATCAGTATGCTTTGTCCATGTTTCGGACAAAAAGATTGATTCTGTGGCTATCTTTGTTCCTGCTTGATTAATTCTTTCAAAAATTTCTATGGCGTCCTTATAATTCTCCAGGGAAATGATAATCACCGGGAACATATACGAACTCCCGATCAAATTAAACAGTTTCTTAAATTTAATTTCTTGAACCGTACGCTTATCATAATCAAGAAAATATTTCCCCTCATTTTTGCTGATGAAAAATTTGTCAAAATCAATCAGCTGGCTGTAGCGGGTATCGCAAATATCGTGAAAACTGTCCCTGACCTGGTGTTGCGAAAATACTTTTTGCCGTGCCAGATAATAAAGCGAGAGAAGCCTTTGCTGGCCGTCCAACACAAGAAATTTTTGGGTCGGTATACTATTCCCATCAATTGATCTGGCGTCAATTTTCTGGCTGGTTTGCCACAATACAAGACTGCCGATAGGATATTTTTTTATGAGACTGTCAAACAATTTTTTGACTTGAGGAATTTTCCAAACATAGCCACGCTGAAATTCCGGAACCGCCACATGGTTTCTTTCAACAAATGAAATGAGGGTTTTGAGATTAAATTTGTATACTTTAGTCGCCATAGTTTTTCTTTATTTTTTTACTGATTAAATTTTTTTACTTCCTAGTGTTCAAATTTACAAGCGTCACCATTTTATTCAATTTCACCGATTTCACCAGCCGCTTTCACATACTTACAGTAGCCGCATGATGGCGAAGCCGACGGAGCTGACGGCGCGTTGAGCGTGCGATGCGCGTCAAAAACGCATTGCTCAACCCATTGGTCGCTTCCAGTATAACTAATAATTTTTACGGCAAATTCCAGTTTCCCGTCAAACGCTGACAAGTCGGTTCTGCCGTTCACATACACGAAGTATCCCGTGTCGGAAACAAAAAATTTATTTTGGCGCAGGAGCCATTGATATATTTCCATCTGCCGTTTGTATCCCTGCCTATATTCCTCATCAAGCGTAATTTCTTTTGAGGTGCTGGTTGCTTTGTAATCAACCACGATCAACTCCCCCTTAGGATTAATCCAGATGTCGTCAACCGCACCGGTTATCTGCAAATTCGTCGGCTCGTGCACGAAACGGACGCCGACAAAATTTTCGCGCCATCGGTTCAAATCCTCATGAGCAAACGGAATCGCGTCAATGCCGTACTCCCGCATCAAAGGATGCGCCTTGCCTTTGGCGCGGTGAATGTCAAATTCTTTTTTCAGCAGATAATCAACCGCGCTGTTGAGCGTGAACGGGAACCCTTCGGGCCGGGCAATGCCGAGCCGCCGGTCAAGATAAAAACATCGGGGACATTCAAGAAACAGCTCAAGTTTTGAGCGGCTTAACGGATACGGAATTACTGATGCGGGGTCATACAGATTTCTCGTTCTTTTTGAAAAGTTTCCTGCCATGCTTCCCATTATAGCAGTTTTGCCGGAATTATAAAAAGGTTCTTTTTTCTTGCAAAAGAACCTTTTTTGCGATCAATGCGCGCAAAAATTACATCATCGCACCCGGCGTGCCGCACATCTTGCAATTTCCTTTGTGCGTTACCACTTCCCAAATTGCCGCAAGCCCGACTAAAACATAAATCGCGCGCGATACCAAAGCCGACATTCCGCCAAAGAGCGCTCCGATGTCCCAGCCGAACGCGCCAACCAAAAGCCAGTTTAATCCTCCGATCACAAGCAAGATAAACGCTACAAAATGAAGAATTTTCATAATAATTTTTAGCAAAGGCCTTAAAAATAATTTCTCCGACCTTTAGTTATAGTATACCAAAATACCAAATAACGGAGAAAATAATTATCCACAAGCACTTATATTTTTATTCTGCGGAGCAAAACGGCGTTGATTGCAACAATTACGGTGCTCAATGACATTAATACCGCAGAAACCGCGGGCTGCAAGATAATTCCGCGCGAAACGAGAACGCCGGCCGCCAAAGGCAGAGCAATGACATTATATCCGGTTGCCCAAAACAAGTTCTGAATCATTTTGGAATAAGTTGCGGATGAAAGGCGGATGATTTTTACGATGTCGCGGGGGTCGTTTCGCACCAGAATAATGCCGGCCGACTCAATCGCCACATTGGTGCCCGCGCCGATTGCAATGCCTAAATCCGCCTGCGCCAAAGCCGGAGCGTCGTTAATGCCGTCGCCGACCATCGCAACTTTCAATCCTTTTTTCTGGAGTAATTTTACTTTTTCCGATTTTTCATGCGGAAGCGTTTTTGCAAAATATTCATCAATGCCAAGTTCTTTTGCAACCCACTCCGCGACTCCTTCGGAATCGCCGGTCATCATCGCGACTCGTACGCCCCTATGTTTCAAATCAGCAACGGCTTCACGCGATTCACTGCGAATTACATCGGCAAGCGCAATCGCGCCCAACAATTTTTTATCAGCCACGACATAAATAATTGTTTTTCCTTGGCGCGCCAATGTTTCCGCTTCGTGCTCCATTTCTTTGGGAAGTTTGATGCCAACTTCGTCAAGCACCGCTCCCCCGCCGACAAAAACTTCTTTTCCTTCAACGATTCCTTTTGTTCCTTTGCCCGCAATGCGCGCAAATTCTTTTACTTCGTACAGCACTATGTTTTTTCGGCGCGCTTCATTAACCAACGCGCGAGCAATAACATGCTCGGAATGACTGTCCACGGAAGCGGCAAGTTTCAAAATTTCATTTTCGTCAATTTTTAATTTTGAATTGTCATTTTGACTTTTGATTTTTGCATTTTGAATTTTTATTACGCCGTACTCTCCCTTGGTCAGCGTGCCGGTCTTGTCAAACAAAACAACATCAATGTTTCTAGCCGCCTCAAGCGCAAGCCGTTGCTTTACCAAAAATCCGTGGCGCGCAGCAAGGGTCGTTGAAATGGACGCGACCAAAGGCACGGCAAGCCCAAGCGCGTGGGGACACGCGATCACGAGCACCGCAACTAATCGTTCCACGGCAAATCCAAACCCTGCCCGCGCAAAAAGCCACAAAACAAAGGAAAGTCCGCCAGTTCCAATCGCAACAAGGGTCAAATAAAAAGCCGCCTTATCCGAAAGCAACTGCAAACGGGATTTTGACGCTTGCGCTTCTCGAATCAAGCGCATTATCCCGGCAAGAAAAGTGCGCTCTCCGATTTTGGTTACCCGTATTGTAAGCGCTCCGTCGCCGTTTACGGTTCCGGCAATAACTTCGCGTTGCGGATTTTTTGCGACCAGAGCCGATTCGCCGGTAACCATTGATTCGTTCACTTCAGATTGCCCATCCGTAACCGTTCCGTCAGCGGGAATTCTTGCGCCGGGGCGGACAAACAGCAAATCATTTTCATGAATTTCAGAAAGCGGAATGGTTTCGTGTTTTCCGTTGCGGATGATTTCCGCGACATCCGGCAATAACTTTGATAATTCTTTGAGCGCGCCCTGCGCGCCGGATACCGCAGCCATCTCAATCCAATGCCCCAAGAGCATCACGGCAATCAAAGTTGAAAGTTCCCAAAATAAAGTGTGTTTCGCGCCCGCAAGCACCGAATATGCGCTGAACAAATACGCAGCGCTGATTGCAACGGCAATCAAAGTCATCATGCCGGGAAGGCGCGCTTTCAATTCCCGATATGCGCCCGCAAGAAACACCCAACCGCCGTAGAAAAAAACAATTGACGCAAGCAGTAAAATAATATAATCGTATCCGGGAAATTGCGGCGCCTGCCATGAGAAAATTTTTTCCGCGATTTCGGAATACGCAAGAATCGGAACGGTCAGTGCCGCAACAATCCAGAATTTTTTTATGAATGCGGTCGTGGAATGCCCCGCGTGCTTGTCGTATTCGTCTTGTTCGGTCGATTGTTTTCCGTTTCGCTTAATCGGCACCAAATTCATTCCGCATTCAGGGCACATTCCCGGCGCATCCTGTATAATTTCAGGATGCATCGGGCAGGCATAAAATTGTTGGATTTTGTATTCCATGGCTTTTATATTTCACAACCTCCACTCAACTTTTTTGCTGGAATAGTAACTTGGCTCAAAATTTGCCTATATCCCGAACTGCTTGAATACTTCGCTCCCAAAATTTCTTTGGGATTAATTTTATTCCAATCAATGCCTTTTAATTTTAGATATTGAGCAATCGCCGCGTACCCGTCGGGAAACCAAAACGAATTTAATTGCAAAGCCGCTTTGTACATTTCATTTTCCGAAACGCCCTGCGATGCCATAAGTTCTAAAAGTCCAAGCATTGCCATGCCGTGATTGCAATCCGGAAAATGCGTGGAATTATTGCAACAGGGACGATAAATGTTTTTTGCAACGCGATCAACCAATTCTTGCTGATCCGGCGCCAAAACAACAAACGGATGGCGCGAATAATGCTCCATTGCATCCTCTTTTGCCAAAGTCCAGCCGCCGGTTGACGCAAAATTGCCAGCCCCGCCGTAACGCGGATTTGCCATTTCCCCCGTTTCCAAAATAGCATTTTTATTGCTAAGTCCCAATGCCCAAAAAAAATTAAGCAATACTTTTGAATTTTCTGAATTGATAACGACATTTTGCTCGTCATTTTCAAACAACATTTTTTGCATCGTTTCTTTGCCGCTGCGATTCTGGTAAAGCGTATTAATTTTTGCCGCGTCAATAACTCCCGTGCTTGCCAATCGCATGCCAAGGTCGCCCCAACGAACAGGCAGGGTGGTTTCTTCGGACGCAATCATAATTTCTTTTTGCTGGTTGGCATTCAATTGATTTTCTTGCGGCAATTTGCTTTGCGGTTGTTTTAATCGGCACTCCGTACGGGCTTTATAGAGCCACGAGAAAGAAATAATGATTGCGGAAATTACAACGGCTATCGGAAGCAGATAATCTTTTTTTATAATTGTAAATTCGTCCATAGTATTATTTAAGTTTAGTTTTTACTTAACAACAATCTTTCATTTTTTCCTCAAGTTCTTTTGTTGTTTTATCGCTGTCTTTAATTTTCCGTTGTGAAGCAAAAAAAACAAACGAAAGCAGCAAAAGAAACGCAAAAGAAACCAGCGCCGCGTTCCACCACTGCGCAAGAACGCCATATACCAACGCAAACCCTGCTGGAATAAATAATGTTTTCCGCAAAAGCGGCGAGCGATGCGGCGGCAGTCGTTTTTCAATCTGATACGCGATGCCGACAACCGTTCCGCCCATCAACATCGCAACAAACAATTGCCACCTCCCCGCATCCAATACGCCAGAAAACATACCCGCAAGAATCCATATCCATGTTCCGGAGACGCCCGCGCATACCGGACATATCCGCATCGGCAAAATTTTATTGAGAAGCCAAACTATTCCCGTTAAAACTAATATTGAGATTATTGTTATTGCCAAAATCATATTGGTTTTAAATAAAGAAAATTAACATGCCGATGACAACCATAGCAACGCCCGCCCAGAAATGAAATCCCCTTATGTTTTTCTTTTTCCATTCCTGCACTTTATCAAGAATTGTTCGGTCAGCCGCAATCCACAATACCGCCGCAAGCGGCAAGGTAAGAATTAAATTATAAAACACAAGATAACTAAATCCCGTGAAATAGGTAACTTGATCGCGCAAAAGCCCGATTACCATAAGATACGGCCCGCCCATGCAGGGAAATTGGCAGATACCGACCAATAAGCCAAGCCCGAATGCCGCAGGAAGCGACGCTTGTTCCATCAGCCGGCTCATAGGCGCGTAAGATACCGAAGGCATTTTAAGTTTAAACGGAAATTCCGGGAAAAATTCATTGATAAGATTGATGGCGCCGAACGCGATCAGGAGCGCCGCTCCAAGCTTGCCCATAAAATGCGGCGTGTTGAACAAATGCAAAACTTTCAAAATGCCAAGTCCGATAAAAAGATACGCGGCAAAAATTCCGGAAATGTAGGCGCCGCCGATTTGCAGAATTTTATTTCTCGTCATCTGCAGTCCAAAAAGAAACGCAATCGTAATAAGCAGAATGGAAAACGAGCACGGATGCACGCTGTCAAGCATTGCGGACAGCACAACGAGCGGCAGGAGCCATACGCCTTTGTTGCTTAAATTCCAAACAAGCGTTGCCGTCCAGGAACTCTGTTTTAAGAACGCGATACCTATTATGGCGACTGCCGCGACAATAAATATGATTGTTATTCTTTTCATATCGTAAATCCTTAAGGAGTAACTTCCGCTTTTATTTCAAGCTGAAGCGTGCCGCCCGTTCCGTCAGTAAGATAAATCAGCCGGTCAATCGCCCCAACGCCGGCAGGCCCGTGAGCGTTCGGGTCATACACGACCTTTATGCCACGGGATTCTCCCGCTTTGATAATTTCGTTTGCCGGCGGAACATATCCCATGCCTTCCATGCCAAACGGACCCTTTTCCCGGCCTACGCTTTCAATATATGCGTTTGTGCACATGCACGAAGTAATAAC
>JAGXAD010000149.1 GCA_018971745.1 Patescibacteria group bacterium | reverse complement strand
AGATATTTTAATTGTTTCGGGTAAGGGACACGCCGGACATTTTTTGGAATTGTTGGGGCAGGGGCGACATTTGGGCGTGCGGCTTGTCTATGAAGTTCAGGAAAAAGCTTTGGGGGTGGCGCATGCGCTCGCATTGGCGGAAGATTTTGCGGACGGCGATTCGGTTGCGGTGATGCTCGGCGATAATATTTTTCAGGATATCGCAGGCCTGCAACGCGGAGTGGCGCGATTCAAAAGGCAAAAGCGGGGCGCTAAGATATTCGTGTATCCCACGGAAGAGGTTCACCGTTTTGGCGTTGCCGAAGTGAAAAACAAAAAAGTGGTTAGTATCGAAGAGAAGCCGGAAAAACCAAAATCAAATCTTGCCATTACCGGGTTTTATCTTTTTGACCGCAATGTGTTTGGATGCATAAAGCGCTTGAAGCCGTCCAAGCGGGGGGAGTATGAAATTACCGACGTACAGCGCTTATACATGAAAAAGGGGATATTGGATTATGACGTGGTTAAAAAAGGATGGAGCGATTCGGGCACCTTTGATTCGCTGCTTCGGGCGGGGATGATTGCCGCCGGGTTTAAAGAATTTTCTCCGGCAATACGGTTTCTTGATAACCGGATGAAAAAAATTGGTGCGCGTCTCCGTCGCGAGGAATAAAAATATGGCGATTGTTTTTTTTGAACGGCGTTGGAAATATGCGGTAGGAGTTTTAGTTACTCTTGCTTTTTTAATTTCGCTTGGATATTCTTTTTCGTTTCGCATTCAACCCTTTGCCGACGGGAAAAGTTATGATGCCATTGCGGTTAATTTGCTTTCGCGCCGCGAGTATCGCGAAAATACGGAAGGGCCATTAGCAAATGACCGCGGCATTACGCCGGTAGGGCCGGGATACGAATTTTTTTTAGCAGGCGTTTTTTTTCTTTTTGGCCGCCATTACGAGGCGGTGTGGGCATTGCAGGCGTTGTTTCACGCGCTTACGGTTCTGTTGGTTTTTTTGATCGCGAAAAAAATGTTCGGCGCAGAATGGAAGAATATCACAGGCAGTAACGGATGGAGTCCCGTTGCGGGAATGCTTGCCGCGGGTTTTGTCGCATTTTCACCCGACCTCATTATCGCAAGTTCAATGATGCTTACGGAAAATGTCGCCATTTTTTTGCTGGCGCTCACGATGTGGCTGGCAACGTCTTACTGGCGTGAGGGACGCCTGTGGTATGTTTTTTTGATGTCACTGACGCTTGGTTTTTCGGTCTTGGTCCGTTCAACCCTTCTTTTGCTGTTTTTCGTTTTTCTCGTGCTGTTTTGGCTGAGAAAACGGTTTTTGCATATGCTGATTTTTATCATTGTGTTTTTGGCGGTGATGACCCCGTGGACCGTGAGGAATTATTTTTTGTATCGTGCGTTTGTTCCGACATCAATTACATTCGGTGATGATTTTCTTGCGGGAAACCATCCGCAGGCATCGGGCGAGCTTGACGAGTCGCGCTATCCTTACATTGAAAAATATCAAGGGTTAAGTTATCTTGCGGCTGACCGCGAGGAAATAAAAGACACGGTGCGTTTTATCGCGGCTGACCCGCTTCATTTTTTAAAACTGACCGTTTATCGCGTTTCCGTATATTTCAGTTTTAGCCGTCCGACCGGTTGGTGGTTTTTTCTTTCCGGCGCCAATCGCGCGATTACGCTTTTGCTGTCGTCGTTATATTCGGTTCTGCTTTTTTCTTTCGGATTTTTCGGAGCGTGGCGGGGCTGGAAGGACGCGACAACTCTCGAACAAAAACAAAAAATATTTTTATTTTTTGCCTCAGTCCTGATGATGCCGTTTTCCATCATGTTTATCATTGTGGAAACCCGCTATCGTTATCCGATTTATCCCTTGCTTGCCGTATTTGCCGGTTATGGGGCGTGGATATTGTGGCGGGATCGCAAAAAAGTTCTACGGGATTTTTTGATTGTTTTTGTTTTATTGTTTTCCAATACTCTTTTTGATGTGGCGCGTAATTGGTCCCGCATTGTTGAACGGC
>JAGXAD010000009.1 GCA_018971745.1 Patescibacteria group bacterium | reverse complement strand
GAACTATAGGCCCTAGCGAGGAATAAAATGAAAATTTATTTTCATTTTTTCCGAGCGACGGGTCTATATCAAGGCGAAGCCGAAGATATAGGCCCGAAATCAACAATCAATATCATACTGCATTCCGTAAAAAAAATGAAGCCCTGCGGGCTTCACGAATCAGCGCATAATGCGCATTCGCTTTAAAAAATTATTGGTGCGTTCCGGCGCCGCCCTGTTTCTTTGTCCGCCACTGTTCAAATGTTTTTTTGCTGATGCGCGAAGGTTCAATGCCCGCCTCTAAAAATAAACAAAGCCATCGCACGATAAAATAGGCCTTTTTCATCATACGCACTTTTGCGTCCGTATCTTCGGATTCAAAATATAATCCTTCCGACCAGCCATCAATGGTATTACGAGTATCGTTCAGTGCGGTAATCTTTCCCCAATAGCGGGAATCATACCGCAAATGAGGCACGCGAGGTAGAAGTGACTCATAAATCCATTCTTCCATATCGCGAAACAAATTAACATCCTGTTGAAATCGATTTATCAATTCCTGAACATCAAATTCAACGGGAAATTGAGATGCCATTACCAACCCTTCGTACAATGCGCGCAACAGCGGATTTTCTTGAAATAATTTGCGCATTTCTTTTTCAATTGGAGCGGCGCTTCGCTCAATAAACGGCGCGTTTGCCGCATCAATCACTCCAACCAGCCAATCGAGAATTTCCGCCCGCTTTTTGTCTTTTGGAAAAATCGTTAAAACATCTTGCTTCCAAACGCCGTCAACATTTATGTCAAAATCAAACAAACACTCGTACGCGTGATTGAGCAGATTATTGTCAATGTGCTTCATTGCCGCCTCTGTGTCGCGCAATAATACTACCCGCATCGTAACGCAACAAAAACTCCGGCGCAAGTCCGGAGTTTAAAAATTTCCACCAAAAAATTCAACGCAATCCTACCAGGAAAAATGCGCGAACGCTTTGTTTGCCTCGGCCATCCGGTGCGTATCCATTTTTTTCTTTACGGCATTCCCCTCGTTTTTTGACGCAAGCATAATTTCTTCCGCCAATTTTGCCGCCATCGGCTTTCCGGTTTTTGCGCGCGCGGACAGGAGAAGCCACCGAAACGCAAGCGTCACTTTGCGCTCTCCCTTTACTTCGCGAGGCACCTGATAATTTGCGCCGCCGATCCGTCGCGCCTTAATTTCCACCAAAGGAGACGCGTTTTTCAGCGCCAGATCAAAAGTCGCCAAAGGATCAACCTTGTGTTCTTTTTCGAGCCGGTCAAACGCATCGTACACCACCCGTTGTGCCACTGATTTTTTGCCTCCCTTCATGACATGATTAATCAGCTTTGCAATAAGCAAATTCTGGTATTTCGGATCAGGCAATAATATTTTTTCTATGTTTCGTTTTCGTCGCATAAATCAAAAATTTACTTTGGCCTTTTCGCCCCATATTTTGACCGCTGCTGTTTTCTTCCTTCAACGCCGGTCGCGTCCAATATGCCGCGCACGATGTGATAACGCACCCCTGGCAAATCTTTCACCCTGCCGCCGCGAATTATCACCACCGAGTGCTCCTGCAATTTGTGCCCCTCTCCCGGAATATACGCGGTTACTTCCATGCCATTGGTCAGGCGGACTCTGGCAACTTTGCGCAAGGCTGAATTCGGTTTTTTAGGAGTCATAGTAGTTACTTTCACGCACACGCCCCGTTTAAACGGAGACGGATGGAATTTCGGCCGGTTTTTTTTCAAATTAAAACTTCTGCCAAGCGCAGGCGCCTTGGTTTTCTTTTTGCCGGATTTCCGGCTTCGTTTTAATAATTGATGAATGGTGGGCATAAAACGCTAAAGACAACAAAACCAAGTATAGCAGAAGTAAAAAAATGAGTCAACCGCTCAAACTCAAAACGCAACGCCGGTAATCAGACGGAACAGAAACGACACAATCGGAAAAATAACGCCGGAAAATAAAAAAATAAAAATCAAAAGCAGCAAAAATCCGAACCGTTCAAACCGATAATACAGCTCGCGCGATTGATATGGCAGGAGTGCGAGCAACAATTTTGACCCGTCAAGCGGCGGAATCGGCACCAGATTAAACACGGCAAGCGCCAAATTGATAATTACGATGGCGGAAAAAATATCAAACAAATTTTGCGCGGCTTGGAAATACGCCACAACGCCACTTTGCAAAAACCGTATGCCAAACCCGAACGCGAGCGCCACAAAAATGTTTGCGCCGGGACCCGCAAGCCCTACCAGCACCGAACCCCAGTCATGCCCGCGGAAAAATCTTCCGAACGGATGTTTCAAATTATACGGATTGTACGGCACGGGCTTTGCCCAGCCGATAATCGGCAGATGCGCCAGATACGCAAACACCGGCACCAGAAACGAGCCGAAAAAATCAAGATGTTTTATTGGATTAAGCGTAAGGCGACCCTGAATTTTTGCCGTCGGATCGCCGAGAGAATATGCCGCGAACCCGTGCGAAACCTCGTGAATTACCACAGAAAATATCAGCACCGCAATCTGAAACAAAAAACCAATTGCATTTTGCATATGAATATGATATTCTTAGCAAGAATTATATTTGTCTTAATTTATTATTCCCATGAAAATTTGCGCAATCTGCAATAAGGGGTCCGTCATCGGCGGAACGCGAAAGCTCCTTCGCGGTCATTATAACCCGACAAGCACCAAAAGAAAATATCCCAATCTGCAATGGGCCCGTTTGTCATCGGGAGAACGCGCAAAAGTATGCGCCCGCTGCATGAAAAAACTGCATAAGAAATAATACCGGCTTCTTTGTGTCACGGGCCATAGGATAACGGCAGTCCGTACCCGCAGGGGTCAATCCGAGCTGGCAGAGGATTGACGGGTTTTATCGGGTCATAGTGTAGCGGCAACCCCGCAACAAATTTTCGGGTTACGGGCCGTAGCGTAACGGCAGCGCACACCCTTGGGGTGGGTGAGGACGGAGTCCGATTCCCCGCGGCCCGAAAATTTGATACGGGGCAAGCACGCACCCGCGGGGGCCGAAAATGCCAGTCGGCATTTTCGGCGGGTTGCTACCTTAAACTTAAATAAACCGGAATCAAGGCAACCCCGGAGGGTGAAACGCCGAGTCCGACTCTCGGTGGCCCGACCAATAAAAAAGCGTCCTCCGCAAAGCAGGACGCTTTTGGTTTTTATTTTGGCGAGTGAGGAGCAAAATACAAAATGAAGTTTTGTATTTTGTCTGAGTGATGCCAAAAGGGTTGAATATCCAGCTGCTTGCCGTGGGGAGTATTCATTTGCCGCGGACATGCGGCATACCTTATCGAATGCTATCTACGAACCGCGAACGGAAAAATCGTTTTTCTTCGCCAGCTCCCGTGCGCTCGGCGCGACTGCCAAACCCCTGCGCAACGCGCAACCGCTCTTTTGTTTTCAGCACGACAGACGCCGAACTTCCAACATAATCTCCGAAATAACACGGATTGCCCCGCGGATACAACATCAAATCCCCTTCATTAAGTTCAGTTGAACCAACATACGCCCGTCTGTGAGAAAACCATAATGTATCATACTCAACATCCTCATACGCATCCTTTGAGTGGCGCGAAGGACGCACCGTATAAATAAGCGCCGTTGCGCAGCCAATCTCATCAACCGCGGCAAACGAAAGATAGCGGTCAAAACTGTCTTCCTGGGTTGGAAACGGAAACTCGCGAATGCTGTCAAACGCAATCAAATACGGATAATATCTGCCTGACCAGGCAACGGTTGCAAAAGGCGAAGAATCGTAAAAATGCCTTTCCGCGCCGGTATCGGCAATGTGCATTACCCGGGCCTTTTCTTTTACCAATTCGATAGCCGCCAATTTTGGCGTTTCCATGCGGCCTTCGTAAAACGAATAATAAAACGAAACAGGCGAATCTCCGCCGACAAAGTGCACGGGATACGGATAATCGTTTAGTTCAAAAATCAAAAACGAAGAAAACTCTTCCGCAACAATCCGGTACTCAATCCCTTTTGGCATAACAACATACGCATCGTCCCGATAGTGAAAGTTGCCAAGCGCGGTTTGAAAAAATCCCGTACCTTGATGGATAAACAAAACTTCGTGGCGATCCGTATTTTTGCGAATATGCGGCTCTCCCGTTCTTTCCTCTTTTGCAATATCCTCCGGCCGCAGATATTTCATAAACACGCGAGCATTTTCATTTATCAGCAAGGCGTGGCGCGTTGGCGCGGACAGAACGCCGGGCGAATCCGCGGTTGCCTTAAATGTCGGAGAAAAGAAGGTCTTCTGTAAAGACGAAACCTCCCGTTCCGGACGAATCATGACATGATGACCTTCCGACAAACCAACAAACACTTGCGGCAAAAACGGCTGCCACAGGCGCACGCCAAAATCATAATAACCCGCAAAATCAATGTAGCGCGACGGCACCGAACTGTTTGCATAACAACCCGATGCATTTTCACTGCGATGCGAAGGAAAATGAATGCCAATATTGCGCCGCATCTGCTGATTCTTGTTTCGTTCCATTTTTCCGCCTTTCTTTTCTGATCTGAACGCAATGTCAAAAAACCGTTTTTAATGTAGAAAAATTCTTGTCGTTTGTCAAGCTTTAAAACGAGAAATCAAAAAGCCCCGCATTCGGAAGCGCGGCGAGCAATTCATTGCGGCGACCCGCTGGAACAATAATTTTTTTTCAATCAAAAAGCCCCGCATGCTGAACGAGATTTTAGCGTAAAAACAAGTGGGTCGCCGCAATTCACGGCCCAAGGGCCGGAATAATATAGACATCCCAAAAGTAACGATTTGACCTAAAACCTTATTTCAGCAGAATCGCAGGGCTGTTTGTATTATACCAAAAAGTTATGCACAAAACAATTGCTATTTCAACAAACCATCCAAATTGACGTCATACAAAATCTGCTCCTGCACGAGGCGGTATTGAATCAATTCATCTTTGGCGAACCAATGGCTGATTTCTTTTTTTGCTTCCTCAACTGAACCGGACGCGTGAATCAGGTTTCTTACGCTTCTTGAATCGCCATCGGACATTTCGTACGAGTCCAAAACAAAATCCCCGCGAATGGTGCCGACATCGGAAGTTAGTGGCTCGGTGCCGCCCACAAGTTTTCGCACGATTTTTACCGCATGCGCTCCCTGCCACACCATCGCAATTACCGGGCTCGAAGTCATATAGGTTTTCAAGCGCTCCAAAATTGCCGCGGTAATTTCAAACGGGTCCTCGGACGGCGGCGTTTTGCCCTTATCACGATAACTCTTAATCGTTTTCTCGCCGGTGATTCTGCGCCATTCCGGATCAAGCGTATAGTGCTGTTCAACAAACTTCTCATCCGGCAAAACCATTTTGAGGCCGATCAATTTCAAACCAATCCGTTCAAAGCGCCCGATAATTTCGCCGACCAAAGACCGTTGAATGCCATCCGGCTTGATAAGCACAAACGTTTGTTCTTTTTTAAAATGTTCCATTGCGTTAAAAATTTAGTAATAATTGTTTTCTATTATATAATCACACATCGGTGAAACGCAAATTACTTTTTTAATATTCAAGCCCGCGTTTCCCCTTAATTCCTTTCTCGTACGGGTGCTTAATGTCGCGCATTTCGGTTACCAAATCCGCGGCGTCAATGAATTCTTGCGGAGCGTCGCGGCCGGTGAGGATAAGGTGTTCCGGTTGATGAGTTGCGGAGTTTAATGAGTTGATGAGTTCCAAAACTTTTTCTTTCGAAATAAGACTAAGCGAAACGGCATTGTTGATTTCGTCCAAAATTACGATGTCCCAGTTGCCGGATTCTATTTCGCGGCGCGCAAGCGCCAATCCTTCTTCCGCGGCTTCTTGATGCTCTTCGCGCGGAAGCATATCGCCCATAATTCCGACAAAGCCCTTCCCTGTTTTTACCAACTTAAAATTCGGCGCAAGCAATTTTGCCGATTCGTCCTCGCCCGATTTCCACGGTCCCTTGATAAATTGCACCATCAACACTTTTTTGCCTTCGCCAATTGCGCGAATTGCCTGTCCTAACGCCGCCGTAGTTTTTCCTTTTCCGTTTCCGGTAAACACGATAATCATGCTTGACAAATTATTTGATAAATGCTATATTGAACAGTATAGTAAGAATTTGTTGTTTTGACAACCTAATTATTGCGCGCGGCATAATGCCGCAGCGTTTTCTGAAAGGAGAAAAAAAGCGATGAAAACAGAAGTGGCGGCAGAAAAAGCAAAAGCATCACGGAAAACATTTTATCCGCTTCGGGATGACTCGGGTGTTATCGGCGGCATTTCGGTTAATGCGTTCCTTGAATTTTGGGGAGCGAATGCCGTAAAGGCAAACGAGCACAGGCTTGCGGATGAATTTCATTTTGAGCCTGAAGCTTCGATCCGTTCGTCTGCTGGCGGCAAGAAACTTGGCGCGGTGTATCGCGCTTATCTTTCGCTCGAGAAGGATACAAGCGGTTTATTTTTTGCAAAGCATGGTTTTTTCCCGAAGATGTCCGATTTGCAGATAGTTCCGGCATGCATGAAAATTCAACTTATGCGTTGGGACGGTTTTCGCGCGGTATGCGCACGAAAGTCGGAAATCGGAAAGTTGCTTGCCGAAGGCAAATCCCCGCTGTGGGGGTTTGGCAGACCGCATCCATTTTTGCCTGAATTCCCAATTCATCAGCAGTTTGCCGGCCCCATCACGGTACCGCCTCCTTTGGCAATAGAAATAGAGAATTTTGAACAGATTTTTTTGAAAGTTTATCAAAATCGTTCTGGAGAGGAAAGGATTTATGTGCTTGATGTTTACTGGGTGTGTTACATGGAGGATTTCAATGTAGTGCGCTTTGGAGTTCGGCGGGCCGAAAAGGACGCGCCTCTTGAATTGGTTTCGTACGAGTTCAGTAAGCGCGGCAATAGTATTGCCGTTGACCCCGAACAGGGAAAAAAGAATGCCGAGGCGCTGGAGGAATTGTTCTCGCGAACTCGGAGGCCGGTTAATGATGGCCGTCCGGGTTCAAACAAGATGGACAAGACGCATCGTTAGAAAAATTTAGAAAGGAGAAAATAGCCCCCGAGCCAAGAATTGGTAAGGGGGCTTGACATTTTCTGGGAAAGGAGTATAATGAAATCAAGTGCGGTGAAGTTTTTATAAATTCGCCGTATAGTTCTAAAACAATCAACATTTCCTTGCGTTTTTGCAAGGGACCTATCAAGGGGGTTGCCGCGATACTTGGTTCGCAGCCGGATGCATTTTTGCTAACTAACTGTTTAACCAAAACAGCCGCAAAAAATTCGCGCATTGCGCGCGAAGCGGCACAACTGAAAGAAGGAGAACGAAATGGCAAAGAATGGAAAGAAGGAAAAGGGAACGAATAGAGCAGGGGTTCCTATTTTGAACTTGACCCCGCAATCAACAGTGACTCATCCGGTTCAGGAAACTCCTGGCAAGTCCGAGGAGCATCACGGGCTCGTCGTGTTTGCTACCGACGACGACCGCATCAAGTTCCGAAATCGTTTCGGGATTGATTCGTATCCGCGCAAGATGGTGCAGGCTCAGTATGGTACCACTCCGGTGTCATACGAGCAGGCCGCCGAAATCGCGGCGCCGGCCGCCGAGTTTTTGAAGAAGCTCATCAACAAGACGGCCGATGGTCCCAGCGGTCCCTGCGTTTTGGCCGGGAAGGGATGCGTGAACTCCAAGTTCATGTTTATCCCGTTCAGCCAGGCCCGAATCGATCGGAGCGACCCGCTTCAGCCGAAGCAGGCCGTGGTCAAGACTTGGGACGGCGAAGAGCTTGTCACCGTGCTGAAGGTTGTTTTGCCGAGCGGTGCTGGCAAAACCTACCATGCCTTTGGCGACGGCCGTGTTTCCAAGAGGGAACACGGGACAACCGTTTTCGTTTCGTTGGACGAGGCGAAGATGGTGATAGCCGAAGGCAAGCCGATCCTTCTGTACGACGGTCGTTATCTGGTTGACCGGGTCAATCGGGTCGTTGTCGGGCCCCTTTGTTACCTTTGTGAAAAGGTGATGAGGGAGAAGCACGGCAAGGATGCTCCTCGCTTGACCAGTAAGGCGGCGGCCGAAGCCGAAGTTGTGCGACTTGTCGCGCAAGACGAGGCAGACAAGGAGTATCAGCGCCGGCGCGACGAGCGGGAAAAGGAACGCGTCGCGGCAAGCGCGGTTGCGCTTGACGAGCTTGTTTTGCGGAGCAGGCGTCCGTCCTCCAAGTTTAGCGTCGGCGGGGCAGCTGCCGGTTCGCGCAAGACCCAGGATTGGGGCCGGAATCGGTCGCGCCACGGCGAACAGTAAGGGGTTCTAATCCCCGCACCCGAAAGGGTTTAGCCCCAGGGGAGAGGAGGAGAGAAGATTTCTTCTCTTCCCCCTGGGGCATTTCATTTTTTGCGCAATGCATAAGTTTTCGCGTTTTTTTCTGAAAATTTTTCTGAAGTCATTCGGAAAAAAACGCGAGCTCTTTGCGTGCGCGAAGAGTTGTTCGTAACAACAAAACATTTTTTTTAAAAAGGAGAATGGCAGATGGAACGGGAACGAAGAAAGAGGCCGGATGATTTTATTCGTGATGCGGAAATGATGGCGCCCAGTAGGCGTGCTACCCCGGTAAATGATTATGGTATGTATCAGAAGATGGATGCCGCTTTTTCAGGACTTCACGAATATCTGGAGGAGTTGCGGCGCAATTACGGCCGTATCGGGTATGCCGCCCAAAATTTCATGAGCGACCTTAGTAAAGAATATATCGTGGCGGCCCAACACGGCGATGAGAATGGCGAAATAGAAATGTCTTACATCGGGAACGCCATGAAAATTCTCTCTCGCGGTCTGAGTGAGGCAGGACTGAATGGAGAACTTCCGGAAACAAATTCCAATCGTTTCAGCCGCACGGTGTGGCAGGAACAGTTGGAAGCGGAACTTTTCGGAAGGATTTGGCCGGTGATTACCGGTCACGCTGATTTCGTCCCAGAACTTACCAGCTGGAAGAATTTCAACGGCAATGTCCAGGCGTACTTGTATGGATTTCTTGATGTCGTAAGCGAGCTTGGCAAAGCGCTTACTGACGAACTTTCCAAGTCGGAGATTACGCTTGAAGCGGAGTTTGCGCTATTTGAGCGTTACCTGGAGGTCGCGGGATCAATAACTCTTCGGCTCTCGCAGGAACGGCATGTTCCCGGGTATATCATTTCCAACGGCTACGGTCGATGGATGTCGTATTCAAGCAAGCTCCGTACCGCATACGGAACGATTGCTCATGTGCGTCGCGAATACAATTTGCGGCTGAGCATGCGGCGGATGATTTTGCAAGCGTTGAAAGGTTAGTAGATAGCCGTACCAATTATGCGCGCGGGGCGCGCATAATTGGTACGGCTCTTTTGTTTTGCGATAAAGTATAGTATAGTAAGAGAGTTACCTATAATTTTGTTTTACGGGAATGAAGAATTTTTCAAAAAATATAATTTACGCCCTGATTATTTTTATGATTATTGCCGGGCTTTACGCTTTGTTTGCGGGTCCGCAGGAAGGGCCGAAGCAGATTTCGCTTTCTGATCTTGTGTCCGAAGTGAACGCCGGCAAGGTGGATTCAATGAGCGTTGAAACAACAAACGACATTGCAATTTCCCTCAAAGACGGCACCAAGCAAACTTCGCGCAAAGAAACCGAAACGAGTTTAGTGGAGACCCTGAAAAATTACGGCGTTGACCCGTCAAAATTGCAGGCCGTGAAATATGAGACCAAGGGCGAGTCAGGAATTTTGTTTTGGCTGAGTACGCTTTTGCCGTTCTTGTTGCCGATTCTTGTGGTCGGAGGATTTATCTGGTGGACCGCGCGGCAAGTCCAGCGCGGCTCAATGCAGGCGTTTTCGTTCGGCCAGTCAAAGGCGCGCCTGGTAAATCCTGAAAACGAAAAAACGCGCGTAACATTCAAAGATGTTGCCGGCGCCAAAGAAGCAAAGGAAGAACTGATTGAGATTGTTGATTTCCTGAAAAGCCCGAAGAAATTTTTTGACATAGGCGCGCGCATTCCCCGCGGAGTTTTGCTGATGGGCGCTCCGGGCACGGGCAAGACGCTTTTGGCAAAAGCGGTTGCGGGTGAAGCAGGCGTTCCGTTTTACCAGATTTCGGGTTCCGAATTCGTGGAAATGTTCGTGGGGGTCGGCGCGTCCCGCGTGCGCGATTTGTTCAAGGTTGCGAAAAAATCCGCACCGGCAATTATTTTTATTGACGAGATTGACGCGGTCGGCAGGCACCGCGGAGCGGGGCTTGGCGGCGGGCACGACGAGCGCGAGCAAACGCTCAATCAGATTTTGGTTGAAATGGACGGATTTGAAACCGACGTGTCGGTCATTGTGATGGCCGCAACGAACCGTCCGGATGTGCTTGACCCGGCGCTTCT
>JAGXAD010000148.1 GCA_018971745.1 Patescibacteria group bacterium | reverse complement strand
GTGTTTTTTGCCGCGGCAGTAAAAAATTCAAACAGGGTTTTTTTTGAAACAATCGCATGCGTCAAAATTTCGCTTGGCGCGCCCAAAACTATATTTTCAGAAACATCCGGCGCGTTCCCGACAAGCGCCTGCATTCTGTCCCACAAACTTCTGAATCCGAATTTTTGAAATACCGCCTCAATTTCCGGCAAATGCCCGCGAATCCCAGCCCACGATATTTTTTCAAGAGAAAAATCAATCGGAACGGCGCAATTGATGGTTGCAAGCTCCTTGCTAAACATTGCTTCTTCTTCCTCCGCGGCAAGTTTCTTTTTTATTGACTCACTTGCTTCAAGCTCGCCTTTTTTTAACGCGCGATAAATCGCTTCTATGGAATGATATTTCTGCAAAAGTTCGGACGCGGTTTTCTCGCCGATGCCCTTGACTCCGGGAATGTTGTCCGACGGGTCGCCGCGAAGCCCTTTGTAATCCGTAAGTTCCGCAGGCGCGAGGCCATAGCGCTCTTTCACCGCGGCCTCGTCATACAGCGCCGTTTCATTGATGCCCTTTTTCATGGTGTAGACCCGCACCCGATCCGTTACCAGCTGAAGCGTATCCATATCGCCGGTTACGATAATCACTTCCGCGTCTTTGTGCAGGGCGGTAATTTTTTTTGCGATAGTTCCGATAATATCATCCGCCTCATATCCTGATTGTTCCAAAACCGGAATGTGAAACGCCGCAAGCACTTCTTTGACTTTCGGAATTTGCGCGTATAATTCGTCCGGCGCTTTTACGCGCTGTGCCTTGTAACGCTCATACGCAAGATGCCGGAAAGTCGGAGCCGCCATGTCAAATGCCGCTACGATATAATCGGGCTCAAGCTCGCGGATCATCCGAATCAGCATTGAAGAAAAGCCGTACGCCGCGTTCACGATTGAGCCGTCCGGCGCGGTTAAGGCGGGCAGGGCGTGAAAGGACCGATGCACAATCGCGTTTGAATCAATAATAACGATTTTCATGTGAGTATTGGGAAAAACCGTTTGAGCGCTCGACAAGAGACGCGCCACAGTTCAATATATTCCGTCTGATTTTTTCTCCGTTTCCGTGGCTTAATAAACCAAGATATGATTGCAAGGCGGCGTCTGATTTTGCGCGCGCCAACTTTTTCAGCATACGCCGTTTTGTTGCGGTGCGCAAAACGCGATGATCGGGAAAATGAACCCAACCCAAAAAATCAACGCCGGAAGCAACCGTTTTGATTGAAACTTTGTCGGGATGCAATTCCAGCTTCAATTTTTCCCGAAGAAAATGCCGAATGCGCGGAATTAACCTGAAAAGCCATTCGTAGTTATCGGACAAAATCACAAAATCATCCGCATAGCGAATATAATGTTTTGCCTTCAAACTGTGCTTTGCAAACCGGTCAAACTCATTCATATAAATGTTTGCAAGAAGTTGCGAAGTAAGATTGCCAAGCGGCAAACCTTTGCCATGAGCCGTGCTTGAAAAACTTTTCATAATCCGTTCAAGAAGCCAAAGCGCGGAACTGTCCGGAATATGTGTTCGGAGAATATCAACAAGAATTCCTTGATCAATGCTCGCAAAAAATTTTCTGATGTCGCATTTCAGAACCCAGCATGTTTTCGTATGATTGGCACTTGCGCGATACGCAAACTGACGGAAACGATTCAACGCCTTATGCGTCCCCTTGCCGATGCGACACGAAAAAGAATCGGCGATAAATGTCTTGTCAAAAAACGGATACAAAACCCGATGAATTGCGTGATGGAGAAGTCTATCGCGCACGCTCGCTTTATGAATGTCGCGCGGCTTCGGGTCGTGAACTGAAAACGCTTGATATGAACCGTGCTCATAGGTATGATGACAAAGGTCGTTATGCAATAACAAAATGTTATCTATAAGCCGGAGAGAAAATTCCTGCACGTCCGCCCTGCCGGTTTTGCCTTTTACAAATTCCTTCCACGCGCCCAGGAGATTCTCAACGCTAATAATATCGTCAAAACTATGGCTCAATTGA
>JAGXAD010000147.1 GCA_018971745.1 Patescibacteria group bacterium | reverse complement strand
TGCGCAAAACATTGAGGGGTACCACAACCTCATCAAGCTCGTTACCGCCTCGCACCTTGACGGATTTTATTACAAGCCCCGCATTGACAAGGAACTTTTGAAAAAACATTCATCCGGCCTCATTGCGCTTTCCGGGTGCTTTGCCGGAGAAATTTCGCGCGCCATCCAGCAAAAAAAACTTGATCGGGCGGAAACACTCATCCGCGAATACCAGAATATTTTCGGCGCGGAAAATTTTTATCTTGAAATCATGCCGCACTTTAATTTTCCTGACCAGCGCGCGACCAACGAAACGCTCCGAGAACTCGGCAAAAAAACAGGAGCAAAACTCGTTGCAACAAATGACATCCACTACTGCCTTCCGGAAGAATCCGAAGCGCAGGACATTTTGGTGTCGGTGCAGACCGGAAGCAATATGGAAGACGAAAACCGGCTGAGCATGAAACAGGCAAACTTGTCGCTCCGATCCGCGGATGAAATGGCCGTCCTGCTTCCCGACTATCCCGACGCGATTGAACATACTCAAGAAATCGCATCGCGCGTCAGCATTGAGATTCCGTTCGGCAACTGGACATTTCCCAAACTTGAACTTGCGTCAAACGCGACATACGACGACGAACTGTCGCGCCTGGCGTACGAAGGGCTTGAAAAACGATCCGTTGAAAAAACTCCAGAGCTTATGCAACGGCTTGCGTACGAACTTGGCATCATCAAACAAAAAAGTTTTTCTCCATATTTTTTGGTAGTAGCGGACCTGCTTGCCTATGCACATCAAAAGGGCATTTTAACAACCATCAGGGGATCTGTTGCGGGTTCGCTCGTCACCTATCTTACCGGCATTACCAACATCAATCCGCTTGAATACAACCTGCCGTTTGAGCGGTTTCTCAACCCGGAACGGCCGTCCCCGCCCGACATTGACATGGATTTTGCGGACAACCGCAGAGACGAAGTCATCCAATACGCAAAAGACAAATACGGTTCGGATAAAGTCGCGCAAATCGGAACCTTCGGCACCATGATGGCGCGCGCCGCAGTGCGGGACGTAACGAGAGCGCTTGGATATCCCTACGGAACCGGGGATCAAATCGCAAAATTGATTCCGCTCGGATCGCAAGGGTTTCCTATGACGATTGACCAGGCGATGAACATCACCGCAGAACTCCGTGAACTTTACCAAAACGATCCCGACGCCAAACGAATTATTAACCAGTCAAAAAAACTTGAAGGATGCGTGCGCCACATTTCGGTGCACGCCGCCGGAGTCGTTATTGCGCCCCTCCCGCTTACGGAATACGTGCCCCTGCAATTTGACCCGAAAGGCGACAAACTCATCACCCAATATGACATGCACGCCGTGGAAGCCATCGGGCTTTTAAAATTTGATTTTCTCGGCATCCGCAATCTTTCAATTCTCGGAGACGCGGTCGGACTCGTAAAAAAATTCCGCGGCGTGGATGTTGATTTGGAACATCTTCCGCTTGACGACAAAAAAACGTTTACTTTGCTCGCCAAGGGTGAAACCATGGGACTCTTTCAATTAAACGGCTCCGGCATGACGCGCTACTTAAAGGAATTGAAACCGACAACCATCCACGACATCAATGTAATGATTGCGCTCTATCGCCCGGGACCCATGAATAACATTGACGAATACATCGCCCGCAAAAACGGGAAAAAACCCACAAGCTACATTCACCCGAAAATGAAAAATTTTCTTGACCGAACCTTCGGCGTGCTCGTATATCAGGACGATTTGCTGATGACCGCCATAGAAGTTGCAGGATATTCTTGGGGCGAGGTGGACAAATTCCGCAAAGCCGTCGGCAAAAAAATTCCGGCCGAGATGGCAAAACAGCATACGCTCTTCGTGGCGGGATGTCAAAAGCACGGCGGCATGAGCAAAGAGGGCGCGGAAAAAATTTGGACGCTTTTTGAGCCGTTCCAAGGATACGGTTTCAATAAGGCGCATGCGGCAAGCTACGGACTTGTGGCGTATCAGACGGCTTATATGAAAACAAATTTCCCCGGAGAATACATGACT
>JAGXAD010000146.1 GCA_018971745.1 Patescibacteria group bacterium | reverse complement strand
AGTTCGTTCGTATGCGGGCGCTCCCTATGTGAGCGTTTCGTCCAATCACAATACCACCCCGCTTCCGTGCAAAGGAGCGATCACCAGCGTTGTGGTTGAACGGAACAATCTCGGGTGGGGCGGTTGGAACGAGGATATCGTTCAGGTTTTGGGCACAGGTTTAATGCGGCGTCAGTGCGTGTGGGTAAAGCAGGCGCAAAAGCCGTCGGATGTCCGCTATTCTCTGGTCGTTTCGGTTTTTCAGCCGGGCGACCAGGTGAGTGTTAATCTCGCGCTTGTTGAAAACGCAAACGGCGTGGTCGTGGCAAGCCGCAAGGTAAGTTATAGCCATGACTACGAACGGGATTCGTACTACAACAATCGCATTGGCGGAGTGTATACTCCCCAACGCGATCAATATGTTTTTTACGGGCTTGGCGTGGCGCTTGGAGCTGCAATTGACGAACTATAACAAATGCCTTGTTTGAAGAAACAAACAAGATAAGCGTTTAAGGAATACAAACCTTAAGCGCTTTTCTGTTTTTCAAAATTTGAATTTTTATGCGCATCTGTTACGATAACCAAAGATGCGGCGTTATATTATTAGAGTATCGTTGCGGCGCTGACGGAGGATGCGTAATGTCCGAAGAACAGTGGGGCGTGCAAAAAATACTTGGCAGAGATTTTGGCGATGAGGCGGAAGTGTTGCTGGTGTTGAGCCGAAGATTCCCGGGCGTCGGGGGAACCATCGCTACGGAAAAAGCGGTGCTTACCGCAATCAGGCAAGAATTCAGTTCAAAGCCCGGACACGCAAAAACGCTCTTTTATAAACACGCCATGATAAAAAAATTGTGCGATTTTTTTCACGGCTCGGATCGATATGCATATCAGCATATTCCGAGGCCTCTTGGATCGGCAACAATTATGCGTGAGAACGGAGAAACGCGCGAAGCGTATTTTTACCAATGGGCGCAGGGCAGTGAAGGGTTTCCGTGGTTTTATGTCGACAGGGAAGGCAAACGAGCGCCGGTTGAATTGGACGAATGGAATAAATTCGTTTCCAGTTTTTACGAGGCAGGCATTGACCTTTCGTACGATTGTACGGTGCCGGACGGGGAGGTTTCAAAAAACGTCATTCACGAGATGCCCGACGGCGCGGAACATCGTTCGAAGTTTAATTGTTTGTGGAAACGGATTGATTTCGGGGACCGCAGCATGATTTTTAATCCGGAAGCGTGCGCGAAGTTTATCCGCGATTCGCGCGAGAAATTAATCCGTGTGTTTGGCTCGTCTGGTCTTGACCGATACGAAATGATGGAGCTTATGTTGCGCCACATCATGGACGGCTCGTTGGACGCCCATAGTGCGGGGCGGTTGGAAATACTGATGCGCGACTATCGCAAATCAACTTTGCGCGACCATGTGGCAAGTTCTCTTGGAGAACACACGGACGCGCCCTTGGCGCTTTGCATCCCGCACGAGAACGGCGATTCGTTTGCCCGGCATCAATAATGGTGCCGTTTTTCATTAATAAAAAAACGGGTCCGCGAACCCGTTCATGTCTTAAATTTCCGTCGTAAAAAGAAACGGAGGTTTTAAAATATGCTCGCGCATTTCCCGCAAATAGGTTTTTGGGTTTCTGAGCCAAAGCGTTGCGGCAACCGACGACAGTAACGCGTTGCCGTCCTGCGGAGTAAAGCACGCTCCGTATATTTTATTTCTCTTGACCTCCAAGGAGGGAACCACCACAATGGTTTGATTCAAAATTCTTCCGCAGTGGCCCCAGTCGCGGCCTACGGCGAATGTCGCGTTGTTGGTCGTTTTGTAGGTTAGCGCGACCAGCGGGTCTTGTTGCAGCCGTTTCATAACTTCGGAAAGTTCGATGCTGCGCTGGAGCGTTATGATAAAACGGGAAACATGCATAAAAGGATTGTTTGCTTTGTCCGCGGTCGTATGCAGATTTATGAATACGCCAAGGGTTTCAAGAACGCGCGCCGCGTCTTCTCCTTGGTGCGAACCGTAGGGCGAGTGTTCGGCTTTGCCGATTTCCATGCCTGCGGTTGATTTGTT
>JAGXAD010000145.1 GCA_018971745.1 Patescibacteria group bacterium | reverse complement strand
CCTCTTGTGCCGCAACCATACGAACCAACGGGCCAAGAACAATTTTAATGTCGCGAATTTCCGCGTTAATGTGGTCAAATCCCTCAATCATATCCTTGCGAAAGTCGCGCAAATCGTCTTTAGTGGCGAAATTGCGCAAATCGTCTTTGGTCGCAGCCTGATCAAACCCGCGTTTGACCATTCTTGCCAATTGTTCAATTGTCATTTTCGTCTTTGCCATATTTTCATTATATCAGTTATGAGGCGTCATGCAACTATGCAAAATTACAATCCAAAAAACCTTCCAAACCCGAACAATGCCGAAGCAAAATTCCACGGCAACTGAATCCCCGCAAACGGCTTAAACAACGGCGCCAAATCAACCGGAGATCCTCCGCCTTGATTGGTAGCGCCTCCAGTACCGTTGACGGTCCCGCCTTGCCCGCCCTCGGTAGCGCCGCCCCCGCTCTGCGTGGTCGCGCCGAATGTCGGAACCTCGCTCGGAGATACCGACCCTGCCGCGGACGCGCCTCCGCCCGTCGTGCTTTGCTGGCTGTGCGTCGCGTTCGTTACGGTGCCGGTAACCGTAATGGGCTGATTTGAAGTTTGTCCTCGCGTCGTCACATTTGCCGCGCTCAAAGCAAGCGTCATCGTGTTTCCGAAATTGTTTCCCGAAACGTCGGCCTGCACCACAAAATCGCGCGCCGTTGAAGTTGCAAGTTTCGTCGTAAAAGTAAAAGTGCCGGTGGAGCCGGAAATGGAACATGCCGCGGTTCCGGTTGCAGTCTCGCCGGCGTCAACGGAATTATTGGAATTGTAATCTACATACAAATTCAGATTTGCGATGTTTGAACAGGCATAACCGCTTACCGAGGACAAATTCACGACAATCTGCGTGGTGGATGCGTTTTCCGAAGAAGGCGTCAGGCGAAACGAAAAAAGCGAAGCGTTGGAAACGGTCGTATCCGGCTGCGCGTTTGCCAATTTGTTTGACTCTTGTCCGGCAGTAGCGTTCGCAACGGTTTGCGCGCCGGTAATGGCGACATACTGCGCCGTATTTTGCGCGTTTGCGGATTGGTCATTAATGCCGTCAAGAAACAATTGAATCGCGGTAGATGACGCGACCGCGGCGCCGAAATTTGCAAAATTCAAGCCCGATACCGTCAACTGCTCGCCGTTTGCAAAATCCGAAGCAACCGTAATCGTGGCAACGCTGTTGCCTCCTTCATAACCCACGATGGCCGACGCAACGCGCGTGGTTGATGCGCTGCCCCCAAATACCGCTTTGGTAAACGCAGGATCCCACAGCATATTCACGGTTGAAGTTGCGATTGCGATGCGAAGCCCGTTTGCCGCAGTGATTGCGCTCCCGCTTACATTGGTAATGGTCAATTGGGAAATCGGAGTTGACGCCTGGCTTACGGCAAACACCTGATTTGCCGCCGAAGTAACGGTTGCGACGCTTGACGCGGCAAATGTCCAACAACTGTTGTTTCCGGAATTGTTATTGGTGCCGTTAGAAGCGGTAATCGTACTTCCGTCGCATGCGTAGGAATCCTGAACATCGGCGTATGACACCGACTGCGTTCCGGTAACGATCAAACCCCATGGCGTGCCCGCGGTTGAGGAACGAAGCCAGACGCGCGAATTTGCCGCTTGCCCGTTCAGCGTAAAATTTACGAATGTTGAAGTCGCGCTTGCCGGAAAACGGATCGTCGTTGACGCCAAAGTTGCGGTAAAGGTCGCGGTAGTGGACGCGTTATTTGCAAAAATAATCGCCGGATTCGTATCCGGATTCGTGCCGGAATTGTTCAAAATCGTAAGATTATTAAACGCACCCGTTGTTCCGGTCATAGTGCCGGAAAATGTCTGCGGAACGGAACTTGACGCGTATACCGTCCCGCTATTTGCCGTGAATGTTCCGCTGTTGGTGTAGTTGCCTCCGATGGTAAGCAATGACGGCGCAGTCAAAGTTTCTCCCGAGTTAATGGTGAGCGCCGATGTAGAAGCATTATTGCCCGACGCGAACGATACGCCGCCGGTGCCGGAAAGCGTAACATTATTAAACGCTGAAGTTGAAGTTGCTCCGGAAATGGTTTGA
>JAGXAD010000144.1 GCA_018971745.1 Patescibacteria group bacterium | reverse complement strand
CCATCGCGATTCCGGAACAAATCAAAGGCGTACTCAGTAATCTTTCTATTATCGCCTCTCCAAAATTTGCAAAACGGAGCTTGCGGGAAATCCAGGCCAGCCTTAAAAAGAAATTTTTTCTTTTGTTTCTTATCGGCTGCGCCGTGGTTGGCTCATACATTATTGCGGCTCCGTTCATCTTTCACGCTTTTTTCCCGAAGTATAACGATTCCATATTTTATTCCCAGCTCTTTGTGGTATCCATGCTCAACATGACATTCACCATTTCAGGAACCGCGCTCACGGCACAGCGAAGAATCAAAGAACAATATATCTTTAACATCGCCATACCGTTTATAAAGGTTGTTCTCATGACTACGCTTATCCTGTGGTCCGGGCTCATCGGCCTGATTATCGCAAGAATCATCACGCGGTTTGCGGACGGGATTCTTTCCGCGATTCTGCTTTACGCCGCAAAAGAAGAACAATCTATTACAGGAAGCAACATTCAATCCCAATAATAGAACCGAACCAGCTTCAATAAAGTTTTTGCGCCGTCGTAAAACAGGCGTATTTTTTTTCCTTCTTTTCTGGTGCGGCGATTGTACGAAACCGGAATTTCGTCAATTTGATAACCTTTTTTCGCAAGCTTCGCGGTAATTTCAATGTCAACATCAAACCCATTTGACTGCAAATCAAGTTCTTTCATTGTTTCCGTCTTCATCACCTTGTAACAGGTTGCCTCGTCCGTCAAATCCGTTCCCAGCACCGCATTGGTAATCGCAGTTAACAATTTATTCCCGTGATAATGCCATCCGCGCAATTCATTCGGGACATTAATAAATCGCGACCCGAACACAACCTGCGCTTGCCCGTCGCAAAGCGACCGCAACAAATCCGGAAAATGAACCGGGTCCAATTCCAAATCCGCGTCCTGAATCAACACAATGTCTCCCGCAACAACGGCCAAACCGCTTTTCACTGCGGCTCCTTTTCCTTGATTTGTTCCGTGCATAATAAGCCGTATGCCGGAGACGGCGCGAAGTTTTTCACGCGTTGCGTCGGTTGACCCGTCATCAATGACAATAATCTCCTTTTCAAAACCGGGCACTTCAACTTCCCGCACCCTGCGAATAGTTTCCAGCACAGTATTATCCTCGTTAAACACGGGGATAAGCACGGAAATTTTTTTGAGCGATTGTTGTTTCATGATTAATTTCTTTTCCACCCGACAAACAAATGATTTAGTCCCCATTGAGTTACAAAATATTTTTTCGCGATGTTGCGAAAGCCGGCGCGAAGCAATCGCTCCGTAATTTCCGAATTCGTACAATAATATTCTTCCTCGTCTTCCATCCCCCGCTCCGAATCCATGTCGTAATCCGTCCCGAAAATTTTATCGTGCCAATGCACGACATGATGCACCAACATTTCCGCCATGGGATTTCCCATCGTAACGATAATATTGCCGCCCGGCTTCAACACGCGGTGCGCCTCCGCAAGTTCCTTGTCTCGGTTTGACCGAGGGATATGATTCAGATTGGCGATAAACGTAACGGAATCAAACGAACAATCCGCAAAGGGAAAATGCGTCATATCGCGCACGATATTTTCTTCAGTAAGCCCTTCGTAAGGAAACACGTCAATCCCTTTCCCGTTCCCGCCAAGATATTGCTTGACAAATCTGTTATTTTTTCCGCATCCGACATCAAGGCAATACCCCCGAACTTCTTTCGCGACATAATCAAACCGTTCCGAAGCAAGCGACGACAAACCCCACCGGTCGCCGTCGTGCAAAGTAAGGGCGCGTAGCGGAAAAAAAATAAAATCTTTGCATTTTTGCCTGTTGGTACGCGCCATGCGCTTATTGAAAATTATTTTGATAATATGCGATAAATACAATCCTCCCGATACATAACATCTTGATAGATTTTTTCAAGATTGGGAAACGGCATGCAGGCACCGCTTACAATATAATCGGCTCCGAATTCCCGGCCAACCCGCTCAATATCCTGCGCCCCTGCCGCATACGCCTGCTCAACAATAATTTTTCTCCGCGCCCATTCAATCAAATTATTGGTACGGATTGAAGTAGAACTGTCGCGAT
>JAGXAD010000143.1 GCA_018971745.1 Patescibacteria group bacterium | reverse complement strand
TATCAATCCCCACCCATTTCCGATTCAACTGTTCTGCAACAGATACGGTCGTGCCACAACCAGAAAACGGATCTAATATCCAATCGCCTTCTTTAGATGAAGCGTTAATGATTCGTTCTAAAAGTGGCTCTGGTTTTTGGGTTGGATACCCCAATGCTTCTTTTGGATTGCCCTGAAGGCTGGAAAGATCATCCCAAACATCATCAACGGTAACTCCTTCCTTATCAGACAAATACTGTTTGAAATACTTTTTGCCGGACGGCATTGTTACAATTCTATTATCTTTTTCCATTTTTCTTATTGTTTCTTCGCCATATGTGCGAAGTGTTTGTAAACGATATTTTCCTCGTCCGTCATTATCGTCATATTTAAATAACGCCATTGTCTTTTCACTGTAAGGACGAAATGATCTTTTATAATAATTCTCGTTTGATTTTGTATAGAAAAAAATAACATCGTGATTTCTGGGGAACTGATGTCCTGCCGTATTTACATTAACATGGCCCCTGCGCCACACGATTTCATTGTGAAAATTTTTCTTTCCAAAAATCGCGTCCATCACGATTTTCAAATAATGACTCGCGGTCGGATCACAATGCAGGTATATACTTCCGGTTTTTTTCAAGACGCGCCGCAATTCAATCAGACGAATGGTCATCATGGTCAGATACGCAAGCACATCGTTGTGTCCCACCAATTTTTCAAGCGCGAGCATCAGGTTTGCAACCTGCTCGTTAATGTTTGTTTTTGATTTTTTCACGCCGACCAATTCTTCAAACGCACTTTGTGCCTCCTCGGTCCAATGCCAGCTGTCCTCAAACGCCTGCACCTGCGCCTGGCTATCAACAAGCCCCTCCTTAAACAACACATTATAATCGCGGCTTGAATTAAACGGCGGATCAAGATAAATCAAATCAAAATAACCTTCGCCGTCCGGCGCGTCGGGAAATTTCTCCCGTAAAATCTCCAAATTGTCCCCGAAATAAAGCGTCCTGTTTTGCATATAATTCAGAATAGCATTTTGGGGCGCAAAAGCAAACAAAAAAGCCCGTCATTGGACTTTCAAAATCCTTATATTTTCCTAAAAGCGAAGCATCGTGCCTTTTGAAACACTCGCAATTGCCTTTTGCATGGACTTGTCAATGCCCGCAAGAGATTTTTCGCTCGCGCTCAAAATGAAACAAAAACCTATACACAAACACAAACGGGCTTGACAAGAAAAGGCAATTGCGCGTGAATTCAAAATCCTCGCAGGGGATTTTGAATGATTTCAAAAGACACGATGCCGAAGCGCTACCGTTTGGATAAAATTGATTTTTTATACACATCCAAATGCTCAATCGCAATGCCCGTGCCTTTTGCAACACACAGCAACGCCTCATCCGCAATGTGCGCGGCAACGCCAGTCTCCTGCAACACCAGCTTATCAATGTTCCGCAGAAGCGAAGACCCGCCAGTCATCACGATTCCCCGATCCATAATGTCCGCGGCAAGTTCCGGCGGCGTTTCGTGCAAAACGCTTTTGATCGCGCGGATGACTTCGCTCAACTCGTACGAAATCGCGTCAGTGATTTCCAAAGAACTTATTTCAAGCACGCGCGGGAGACCGCTCATCAAATCGCGCCCCTTAATTTCCATAGTCAGGGGCTCATCCATCGCAACGGCCGATCCGATTTCAATTTTCAGCGCCTCGGCGGTGCGATCCCCAATCGCCAAATTATAATGGCGCTTAATGTATTCGGCAATTGCCGCATCAAACTTGTTGCCCGCAACTTTTACCGAGTGCGACGCCACGATGCCGCCGAGCGAAATTACGGCAATGTCCGCGGTGCCGCCGCCAATGTCAACCACCATGTGCCCGGCCGCCTCGTTAATCGGAATGCCCGCGCCGATTGCCGCAAGCACCGGCTCTTTTACCACATACGCGGCTTTTGCGCCTGCATTGACCGTCGCTTCAACCACGGCCCGCCGTTCCGTTGAGGTAACTCCAGCGGGCACCGACACCATCACTTCCGGCTTAAATACGCGGAATGTCCCGGCTGCTTTGTCAATAAAATACCGGAGCATGGCTTCAGTTACGCGATAATCC
>JAGXAD010000142.1 GCA_018971745.1 Patescibacteria group bacterium | reverse complement strand
CGTATAATGACCCATATGTAGAAAGCGATTTGAATACTTTCAGCAATTATTACACATTGCCCGCGTGCACGACCGCGAACAGATGTTTTGAAAAACATGTGATGGTTTCAGGAATCAGAAATAATAGCGGCTGGGGACTTGAAGAATCGCTTGACACGCAGTGGGCGCACGCCGTTGCTCCGGGCGCAAAAATTCTTTTGGTGGTCGCCAAATCGGCAAACTTCAGCGATTTGCTTGCGGCGGTTGATTACGCGCGCAATCGTTCCGATGTCGTCGCGGTTTCTATGAGCTGGGGCGGTAGCGAATTTTCCAGCGAGTCAAGCTATGATGCACATTTCGTGAGTCCGTACGGCGCATCATTCTTTGCTTCTTCCGGTGACTCCGGAACGGGCGTTGAGTGGCCTGCGGTATCCCAAAATGTGGTTGGCGTGGGCGGCACAACTTTGAATTTTGCGTCAAACGGAGCGCTTCTTTCGGAAACCGCATGGAGCGGCAGCGGAGGCGGTTTGAGTAAATATGAAACTGAACCTTCGTATCAAATAAGTTATGGCGTGCCGCTGGCAAACAACAAGCGCGCGGTTCCGGATGTTTCGTATGACGCTGATTATCAGGTTTCCGGCGTTTCAGTGTATGACAGCTATGGTTATCAGGGAACCGTAGGCTGGTTTGTGGTCGGCGGAACATCGGCCGGAGCTCCGCAGTGGGCGGCAATTAAAGCGCTCGGAAGCGCGGTATCAACCCCGAAACTGTATTCAGACGCATTGAGCGCATACGCAACGTATTTCCGCGATATTGTGAGCGGCACGAACGGTTCGTGCGGATTTTACTGCACGGCTCATGCGGCGTATGACTATATTACCGGGCTCGGCAGTCCCATTACGGCAAGTTTTTAAAAATTAATCAGTTCTTATTTTAAAAACCATCCCGACCTCGGTCGGGATGGTTTTTAAATGGTTCCCGCGCTATACTAAAAGTAATGAAGTTCTCGTTTCCAAAACCAAATCAGGTTATTCTTGTCATTATCATTTCCGAATTTATCGTAACTACGGGCGTGGGGCTGGTTACGCCGATTTACGCGATTTTCGTAACCCAAGAAGTTTTTGCCGCGACCGCAACCGTGGTCGGTTTTTCCGTGGCGCTCTATTGGCTGGTTAAATCAATTTTGCAACTGCCCATTGCGCGCTACATTGACAAAAATCACGGCGAAATTGACGACTACTATTCAATGCTTATCGGGGTCTTTTTGGCGGTGGTTGCGACATTTTTGTTTTATTTTGCGACAAAAATTTGGCATGTGTATGTTTTGCAAATTATGCTTGGCGTAGCGGATTCTTTTGCGGTGCCGCCGTTTTACGCGATTTTTACCCGTCATATTGACAAAGACAACGAAGGGTTTGAATGGGCGCTTCGCTCAAGTTTCTCGCTCGGCGCGGGCGCGGCATTGGGCGGATTTTTTTCCGGCATTCTTGCCGCCCTGGTCAGTTTCCGCATTATGTTTTTAATCAACAGCGGTCTTACTTTTATCGGGTTTTTGATTCTTTTGTTTCTGCGTCCCTACATCCGGCCGCGCGTTTCTCAATCCGTTGAGCGCGTGTTCATAGAACAGAAAAGATTGTAGGAGGTTTGCAATTTAAAAAAATATCCCCACAAGAACTCTCGCCTCGTGGGGATTTATTTGTTGTCCGGTAAAAATCCGGGCGATGATTGCGTATGCCGGCGGGGCGCCATAGCGCTTGCGGCGCTTGCCGCCGGCGAATCTGGCCTAAATTTACACGCGTCTTCGTTCTTTGTTTCATTCCGCGCGACGCAATACGCGGAAATTTCTGCCCCGCTTATAAAAGTAGTTATAATATTGCGGGGCGATGATTGCTGCCGGCGGGGTTTTGTGAGCGAAGCATCGCTCGTCCCGCCGGCTCAGCGACACCGTGGCCTATGGCCCATCGCTCTTTGCATATTTCCGCACGGGCTTATGCGGAAAATTGGGGGCTGCCGGCCGGTGACATTTGTCTACGCGGCAGACGCGACCGGGATTCCCCAGTCCCTTTTTCGCGGCCGGCAGCCCAGCTTGTGCCGATTGATTTATCGGCGGAAAAAAT
>JAGXAD010000141.1 GCA_018971745.1 Patescibacteria group bacterium | reverse complement strand
GAAAGTAACTCCGGCGCATGACATGCTTGACGCCGAAATCGGCGACCGACACCACCTTCCCATATATAAGGTCATCGGGCCGCTTGGAAAAATGACTGAAGACGCGGGAAAGCTTTGCGCGGGATTGAAAATTGCGGAGTGCCGGACAAAAGTCATTGAGGAATTAAAAAAAGAAAAGTTGTTGGAAAAAGAAGATCCCTATCGGCATAATGTTGCGGCATGTTATCGGTGCGCCACCGTGATTGAGCCGATACCGAGCATGCAGTGGTTTTTGAAAATGAAAGAGTTGAGCCGTCTTGCGATTGAAGCGGCTGAATCCGGAAGAGTAACATTTCATCCGGAGCGATGGAAAGAAATATATTGCGAGTGGCTGCGCACCGTGCGCGATTGGAATGTGTCTCGGCAAATCTGGTGGGGGCACAAAATTCCGCTTGAAGGGGAAACCGATGTTTTGGACACATGGTTTTCTTCGGCGTTATGGCCGTTTGCCGCATTGGGTTGGCCTGAAAAAACCAAAGACCTTGAAGAATTTTATCCCACTGCGATGCTTTCAACGGCTCGTGATATAATCAATTTATGGGTGAGCCGCATGATATTTTCCGGGAAGGAATTTATGGGCAAAGAGCCGTTCCGTAATGTTTTGATTCATCCGACAATTCTGACCAAAGAAGGCAAACGGATGTCAAAGTCGCTTGGCACGGGCATTGACCCAATGACCTTGATTGAAAAATACGGAGCAGATGCGACGCGCTTTGGGCTTATTTGGCAGATGATGGGTGGGCAGGATATTCATTGGGCGGAAGAACACGTGATTGCGGGAAAAAAATTCTGCAATAAAATTTGGAATGCGGCACGGTTTGTGCTCGCGCAACTTACAAATAACAACTTACAACCGACAACGTTGCCGACTGCGAATACCGACGAGGATAAAAAAATTCTGGAACAATTGGAAAGCGTAAAACAAGAAGTAAGCGAATTGATTGATTCGTACGATTTCGGGCAGGCGTTGCATATTTTTTATGATTTTTTCTGGCATGAGTTTTGCGACATATATTTGGAGGCGGCAAAAAAACAGTTGCAAGACGAGGAGTTACAAGAAAATACAAAAGAAATTTTGTCGTATGTGCTGTATGTTTCGCTGAAACTTCTGCATCCGTTTATGCCGTTCATCACCGAGGAAATCTGGCAAAAATTGCCGATTGCCGGCAAAAAAATGCTTATGGTTGAAGAATGGCCAACCCTGTAACATATCGCTAATTATTTTTTGTTCGCATGGCCGCTTTTATTACTTCGTATACCGGCTATATTTTAATCAGTTTTCTTCCACCGATTGTGTGGCTGATGTTTTATTTGCGCGAAGACCGCCATCCCGAACCAAAATCGCTTTTGGTGCTTGTGTTTGTCGGGGGCATGGCTGCGGCTTTGGCGGCCGTATTTGCGGAGCTTGCCATACTTGGCGAGCCGCGAGGACCCCAGGGAATTATCGGATATTTGTATCCGGCGCTGTATCAGACTCCGCTTTTGATGTTCGGCGTGATTGCCCTCGTCGAGGAGTACGCGAAATACGCGGCGGTGCATCTGCTTGTCGTTTCCAAACCGGATTTTGACGAACCGATTGACGCCATGATTTACATGATTACTTCAGCTCTCGGGTTTGCAGCGCTTGAAAACGCGTTTTTTTTGGTGCCGGTTTTGCGCGATACCCCGGCGCTTGGCTTGCAGCTTACCGCGAACCGCTTTATCGGCGCAAACGTATTGCACGCGTTAAGTTCCGCAATCGTGGGATATTTTCTTGCGCGCGCCTTATTTTCGCCGTATCGCAAGCATTTCGTGGGGCTTGGGATTTTCACAGGCGCGTGTTTGCATCTTCTGTTTAACTATTTTATCATTATAAAAGAGGTTGTTCCTGAAAGCGTTGATTTGCTGATTATCCTTTTGTTGGTCATGGCTTTTATGGTATTTATTGATTTTGAAAAATTAAAAAAAGCGTAATTCGGCATCGCGCAGGCAAAAAGCCTGCTTGCGCGGAGTTGATTCGCAAAAAAAATATGGGAAAATCTTTTTTTGACCGGCTTACCGGAAGCGTTAAAATTAACGATGCGGTGTCATA
>JAGXAD010000140.1 GCA_018971745.1 Patescibacteria group bacterium | reverse complement strand
AGATCCAATGAGCAAGGAACCGGTTGTGGTTGCGTTGCCCGAAATTGTAATTGAAGATGATGCGCTAAAATTGGCAAGCGAGCCCGCGCCGGCAAGAGTCAATGTCGCATTGGCGCCGTTCATCGTAAGCCAGTTTGCCGATGCAGCAGTCAAGGTGCCGCCGGTAAAATTGGCGTTGCCCGATGCAACCCAGTTGCCGGTGCCGGTTGAGAGGATTTCGGCGCCAGAACCGGTTCCGACAAAATCAATGTCGCCCGTTACCGTTACGGCCGGATTGTTCGTGGCTCCGTCAAAAGTTATATTTTGCGTATTGGCGGCGTTTATAAACAACCCTCCTGAAATCGTTGTCGCCCCGGCCATGATAACGCTCCTGCCGGCCGATGATGAATTTGAATACGCTTCCAAGTTGCCGCCGTAGGTTCGGCCCGGAATCGTGCAATTCCCGGCTGTTGCGTCAAAACGAACATTACCCGTGAGCGTACCGCCCGAAGGAATCGTAGGGCACGCAAACGACCCGTTGCCGAAAGTCGTGGTGCCGTTGCCAAGAGATGTGCTCAACAACGAACCGTTCAAGGTCATCGTGGAAGTTGCCGTGAGAAAATGCCCGGTATCAATAGTAAGCGATTTTGAAGAATCAATGGTTGTCGTGGAAACAGTAAGGTTTGATGTGATTAAAGTATAGGTTCCCTGCACCCACAAACTGTGAATCGTGTTTGAGCCGCCGGTAATGTTCTTGCCCGTGCCTAAAAGATACAAAGTGTTGCCCGCGGGCGTAACCGTGCCGGACAAAATCACATTGCCGGTTGAGCTTGCATTGGAAAGCAAAGTAATTGTTCCTGAAAGAGTCAAATTTTCAAAGGGCGCTACCGCAGCCAGGTTTTTTGTCGTGCCGCTCATAACCCATGTGTTGCCGCTCGTAGCGACAAAAGTGCCGTTCGTAAAGTTTGCGTTTCCGGAAACCGTCCAGGTATTGTTGCCTGTGGTAAGGACTTCGCTCCCGCCGCCCGTGCCAATAAAATCAAAATCTCCTCCGACGGTTACGGCCGCGCTTGGTCCGGCAAGAATCGCATTGCCCGTACTGTTGGCATTGACAAAAAGATTGGCCGTTCCCGAAAGAGTTACGGCGCCCGCCATAGTAACGGTTCTGTTGGACGCGCTGTTGTTATATGCCTCAACATTTCCCGAATACGACAACGCGGGCATGGTGCAATCTCCGGCAGTCGCGTCAAGCCGGATGTTTGAGGATAAAGTTCCGGTTGAAGGCACGTTGGAGCAGGCATACGAAGCGTTGCCGAATGTGGTCGTTCCGTTGCCGAGGGACGCGCTCGCAAGAGTTCCCAAAAGAGTCATCGTGGTAGTGGCAATAAGATTTATGCCTGACCCGACCGTCAGCGTAGCACCCGATTCAATAGTGGAAGTGGAAACCGTAAGATCAGAAGTCGCAAGGGTGTACGATGCCGAGCCGTTAAGCCACAAACTGTGCAGAGTTGCGTTGCCGCCCACAAGATTTTTTGAAGCACCGGTAAGTTTCACCGCGGACCCGCCCGTAAGCGACCCTGCAAGCGTCAGATTTCCGGCAATTGGCATTGCGTCCTGAAGCGCATATGACGCACCCGATAACACTTGTACGTCATTAAATGACGACCCGCCCGAAGTCAAAGTATTTGCCGTGCCCGAAAAATATATCGTACCGGAATTATGCGTGAAAGTTCCTGAATTGGAATAATTTCCGTTAATAGTCAAAAGCGAAGGCGCCGTCACCGTTCCGTTCGTAATGGTCAAATTCGTCGTTGACGCTTGCGCGTTAAACGCCCATGCCCCGCCGACGCCATTAAAGGTAACATTACCCAAAGGAGACGAAGTCGCGATAATGGTTCTGCCGGTTGTAGTCGCATTAAAAGTGATGGTTCCGGAATTGCTTAAAATGGAAGTGGAGCTTGCAAACAAAGAACCGGCAAGGGTCAAATTGTTTGAGCCGAGCGTTAAAATGGAAGATGTGCCAACTTTATCCTGGCGCAAACCGACGGCAAGCTTCACTGTTCCGTCAATGGCGGGCAATGTTGTGTTATTCGCGCTTCCGGCAACGGTAACCGCTCCGCCCGGCGCAAATTCAGACCCTGGCGCAACATAA
>JAGXAD010000008.1 GCA_018971745.1 Patescibacteria group bacterium | reverse complement strand
AAAAACCAGCAGACCCGCAGGCAGGATCAAAAATTGTCTCGCCGATTTTCGGATTCACCATTTCGATAATCGCGCGGATGATATGACGAGGCGTGAGAAATTGTCCAAGCTCACCGGCTGATTCAATGCTGGCAAGAAGCGACTCGTAGAGATCGCCTTTTATGTCGGTGTCCAATCTTGAGAATTCAATCGTATCAATGATCTCTATTGTTCTCTTGAGCGTTACCTCGTCAGGAATAAGAAGCTTGGCACCATGAAAGATTTGACGGATATTGGCATGGCCATTGTGAAGCTCCTCAATAAACGGAAATACTTCGTCGCGGACAAATTTATAAAGCGTATCGCCGGTCTTTTCGCGCCAGCGAGACCAGCGAAATTTTTCGTGCTTTCCTTCAAAGATTGATTTATGCTTATGCCCCGTGAGCTTTTCCTCTTTTTCCATCGCGATGTCCTGCTCCTCAAGCATTTTCAAGAAAAAGAGAAAACTAATTTGCTGAATGCGAGTTACCGGATCTTTAAGCCCGGCACCCCAAAGATAGTCGTTCAGGCGAGCGACTTTTTGCTTAAATTCTTCTCGCAATTGTTGGATGTTATTTTGCATGGCCGTTTACAAAAACATTTTGATTAAGTTCGGCAAGTGAATTCTTGAGTAAATCTTCGCCGAAAATTCGCAATATCTGATTGAGTCCGCCCTGCTGTTGGAAAATTGGCTCGTTGAAAATGGAAACCTCAATCGGGGCCCGACGGGCAATATACTGGCTTTTCACCAGACGCAAAATCTTGACTTGCTCCGGCTCGAATTGCTTATCAATCAGCCACGCTTCAAAAAGTTCGTTGATTCTCTCCTCGTATAATTGTTCGTCGGTAGGAAGTTTTTGGACGCCGAGAGCCGTTTTAATAAATTCATTCAATACTCCAAGCGGATAATGATAGGCCTCACGCAGGTTCGCCTCATTAAAATAATACTTCGGCGAGTTTAGCTTTTCAGCAAGAATTCTTGATTCATCACTGGAAAGCTCTTGGCCCTCTTTTACTTTTTTCACCAGCGGTTCTGCCTGCGCGAGTTCCTGTACCTGTCTCTCCCACGCCACTTGATAATCATCTGAGTCGATTTTTTCACCTTCGGCGCCGACCTCAACATAGGCGCGCTTCACGATAACATCAATGTTTTCGGGAGCGGTTTCGGCAACTTGAATAAAACCGGCCGGCACTTCCAATTCTCCCTCAGCAAAATCTTTAACTTCGGTACCCCACGGGATTCCAACTTTTGCTTTGGCGATTTCAGAATACGGATTATAACTCTCGTCATTGAAATATTTCGTGACGCCGGCGAAATCATAAATCCTGAATGATTTTTTGTTGATTTTCTGATCAAGACGGCTTCCGCGACCGCGCATCTGCTGATAAAGAATCGGAGATCGGGTTGGCCGAACCATGATCAAGTTTTCCACCATCGGCGCGTCAATGCCGGTATCCATCATGCCAACGGAAACGGCGATCGTTGGCAGCTCTTCCAGCTTAAAGCGCCGAATGGCGCCGCGCGGATCTTCGGTATCGGAAGTAATGACTTCAGCAAAACGGCCCTTGTACTCCGGCTTCGCTTGATTGAAAAAATACGCAAGCTGGGCGGCATGCCGTTTGGTAACCGCGTATACGATTGCTTTTCTTGGTTTCTTGGGGTCGCGCTTTTCTTCTTCAGCAAAATAAGCTTGAGCCGCTTGCTCATTTCGCGCCGGCACATTGATTTTTCTTTCCAGATCGTCAGGATTGTAATCTTCTCCTTCAAAATTTACTCCTTCAAGCGATACTTTCGTATCAATTTGAACGATATCGTAGCCGGCAAGATACCCTTCCTTGATGCCGCTTCTAATGCTATACGCAAAGGTCGGTTTTCCTTTTTGTTCGGTTTCGTCCCAGCAACCAAAAAGTTTATACGTGTTGCGGTCCACATAGCCGCTCGGCGTTGCCGTTAGCCCAATGCGAATCGCATCAAAATGCGAAAGCACGGCGTTGTAGGTGCCGAAAATAGCGCGATGCGCTTCATCCGATACAACAACGTCAAAATAACCGCTGGTGAGCGACGGCAGTTGAGAATATAAAGTTTGCAAAGTAGAGATTACGATTTCCGATTCGTCTTTTGGTTTACCGCCGTAAAGAAGCGTGGAAGAATGATTTTGTAATATTTCATCGAATACTTCTTTGGTTTGCACGCCGAGAGGAATGCGATCCACAAGAAACAGAACGCGATTTGCAATGCCGGCGTCAAAAAGCCGTTTGAGATAAAGCGCAATGGTGTCGGTCTTGCCGGTGCCGGTCGCCATAACAAGAAGCATTTTCCGCTTACCGCCCGCAAGCGCCTTATCCATAATCTGCATTGCTTCTTTTTGATACGGCCGGGGCGTGCGCCATTCACCGCCCTTAAAATACTTTTCAGGGATGGGGATAACCGATAGCGGTTTTTGTTCAAGTCGCAGGGTTTGGATTTTTTCAAGATCGCGCTGCGAGAAGAAAGTGGCAACTTTTTGCTCTGACCGATGCTTGTAATCCCAGAAATAAATTTCTTCTCCGTTGGACAAGAAGATAAATTCGGCTTTAATTGATTCTGCGTATGAGAGAGCTTGTTGTTTTGCAGACGCAGGGTCAACGGAAAATCGTTTTGCCTCAATGACCCCTAATGCGCGGCCTCTTGAATCTTTGAGTATGTAGTCGGCCCGGCCGGTTTCCGATGTTTCTTCCGTGGCAACCTGATTTTTATCTTCAATATCCCAGCCGGCTTCACGAAGTTTGCGGTCAATCAAAATACGCGCGTCTGTCTCGCGCATAAACTTTTTTCCGGTTGTGTCTTGAGTGGTCATAATTAAAGTAATTTGTGTTCCTTAAAACTGAAAAAATTAGTTTTGCTTACAATCACATGATCTTTTACCTCAATGCCAAGAAGCTTACCGGCATCAACCAACTGTTTGGTTATTTCCGAATCCTCTTGTGATGGCGAAGGGTCGCCGGCTGGATGATTATGGGCGATAATAACTTGCGCGGCTAAATGTCTGACTGCCGGCTCAAACACTTCTCGCGGATGGATAAGATTGGCGTTAAGCGAGCCAACAGAAACCACTTCTCGTTTAATTTCCTGATTTCGAGCATCCAAAAAGAAAATCACGAAATGCTCTTTTTTGTTATCGCGAACATCTTTTAGCTGATCCCAGACATCTTGAGGCGATAAAAGCAACGCCGATTGCTTATTCTGTAGAAGGCGACGGCCTAGCTCAAAACAAGCCACGATTTCGCAGGCTTTAGCCGAACCGAGACCAAAAGTATTTTTAAGTTCTTTTACCGACGCTTTCGCTAAACCGGCACTGCTAAACTTTTTTAGAATCTTATTTGCCAACTCAACAACATTTACGCCCTCACTGCCGGTCCGCAAAAGAATAGCCAAAAGTTCCGAATCCGAAAGACGCTCGTGTCCGTATTTCTCGAGTTTTTCTCTTGGCCTATCAATTTTTGGCAAATCCTTTATTTTCATATACGAAAACGGATTAACTCCTCCACCTTATCATAAATTTTGGTGATTTTGAAGCTGCTCTATTCCGAAACAAATTGTGGTGCGGACGGCAAATAAAAAAACCGCTCTAACCGCGGCCCGAGCTGGAGGCATTCATTAATAAATGAATAGAAACAAAAACTACGAAAAATTATTCTATCAGTATTTCGCTTTCCGCCATTTTTTGTTCGTCTTTAATTTTAATCCATAGGGCGGCAACGGCTCCGACAAAAACAACCATTGAAGCGGCAATGAACACGGTGCGGTAGGCGTTGATTTGGGCATCCAGGGCAATCAAGCCGATAAATTGGTGAATAATGAACGGGTTTGACGAATGGATCCGGCTGTCCGTTGCAATTCGAAGCACATTCGTTTCGGTCGTATTGGCAAGAATCGTCCCGAAAATGGCAATGCCGAAAGCGCCGGCAATGTTGCGCGCAAGCGCCAAAATTGAAGACGCAACTCCGATTTCGTGCTGCGGCACAACTGACGCAATAATATTTGTTCGCTGCGGCATGCCAAACCCCATGCCAAACGCCATAATCCCCAAGGGAAGCATCAGATCAAACACCGTGGAACGGGGGTCAATGTATGAAAAAAGGTACAACCCGATTGCCGCCACTCCCGTGCTTGCGGCAATAATATAAGACGCTTTAATTTTGCCCGTGAGCGCGCCCCCGAGAGGAGAGGCAATCATAAGCCCGGCGGCCATCGGAAGAAAAATATATCCGGTTTGGGTGGCGTTGTACCCAAGAAAGGTTTGGGCAAAAACCGGAACTAAGAATACGCTTCCCATCATTCCGAGAAACACCACAAAATTATTCGCAAGCGTATTCACAAAGGTCGTATTCCGAAAAAACTTGAAATCAACGATGGGTTCCGGGTGTTTTCGCTCTATGCCGATAAAAACAGCGGCAAATGTCAGCATAACGGCATACGCCGTAAAGCTCTCTATGGAAATCCATCCCCAATCAATGCCTTTGTCAAGCACGAGCACGAGCGCCGAGAGCGCTACGCCGAGCGTAATCGCTCCCCACCAGTCAAAATTTACGGTTTTATGTTCGGATACGGATTCTTTAATGTAGACCAGCGCCATAAGAAGCCCGAGAATTCCGACGGGAAGATTTACCAAAAAAACGGAACGCCAGCCAAAGTGATCGATCAACGGCCCGCCCAAGAGCGGACCGAATACCGCAGCGGCGGCAAATGACGCCGACCAAAATCCAAGCGCCTGCGCCCGCTCTTTCCCGCGAGGAAACGTGACGGCAAGGATTGCCATTGCGGTCGGATAATCAGCAGAGCCCGCAATTGCCTGGATCACCCGAAATACGATCATAGATCCCAAATTCCACGACAGGCCGGCCAATACCGAACCAAAAATGAATACCACGAATCCGATGACATACACGCGCTTTCTGCCGATGGTATCGCCGAGCTTCCCCCAAATGGGAACGAAGATCGCGTTTGCGAGAATATACGCCGTCGCGATCCAGCCCGCGGCAGTTACGGTTATGCCAAAGTCGTTAATAATGTTCGGCAGGGCCAAATTGACAATCGTCTGATCAAGCCGACCCAAAAATGTTCCGATAATGACCGTGAGAAGAATGATCCATTTCGCGCCCCACGGTTCCGATGGTGCAGACGTTTTCATGATTATTTATAAATCCAAATTTTTGCCGACATTCCGTTTTTCAATTCAGGATACAGATCCCGGTCAAACCTCACTTTCACGACAAATTCCTTTACTGCGCGTTTATCGGAAATAGTGAATACCACCCCCGACTCAAGAGAGGTTGGACTTACCTCATCTACTACGCCTTCATATTCTTTTGACCCGAATGCGTCCGCCGTAAATACGGCGCGCTCGCCAACATGGATGTCTTTTAAACCCTTGTCTTCTTCAATGCGCGCTTCCACTCGGAGGTCTGTAGGATCAATCATGGTTACCACCGCTTCTCCCCGGTTAAAAATTTTTCCAATGTCGTTCTTCACGCTGATAACGACCCCGTCCACCTTTGTTTTCACAAGTTCGTTCCCCACCTGGGCCACTGAAGCATTCGCAGGCACTTCATCTCCTTCGCGCACAAATACTTCTTGAAGTATGCCTGAATTTTGCGGAGCCAATTCAATAATGGGAGCGGAAATTTCCGCCTTGTCTATTGCAACGCGTGAGTTCGAGACGTTCCAATACGCCACTCCGGCAAATCCACCGACAATAATGAAAACAGCGATCCCCGTCGCTACCCAGACATTTCTGACCATTCGCTTGATAACCCCCTCTTCGTGCTTGATTTCAGCAAGAATTTTTTTCTCCTCGTAAAGTATTTTTTTCTCCGCGTTAAGTATTTGATTATTTTTTTCTTCCATGCTTGTTATGTTATTTACTGCCGCCGAAAAAAATGATGCGGTCACCTTCTTTGAGGCCCGATACTACTTCGACCATGTCATTGGAACCGCGAATGCCCGTTTCAATTTTTGTCTCTTTAGTTGATCCTGATCCGAAATCAACCAAAACAAATCTCTCGCCTCCGCGCTGTATTATTGCGCTCGCAGGAACCGCCAGCGCATTCTCCCGTTTCTCGGTGATTATATTCATATTCGCCGTCATCCCTTCTTTCACGCGCTCGTCATTTTCAGAAAACTGAACCACGACCCGATAACTTGCAACGCCCTGCGTGAATATTGCCGCCGGATCCGCCGAAACAACCTCGCCCTTAAAGACATCGTTTCCGTAAGCGTCAAGAGTAATTTCAACCTCATTTTCCAATTTTATTTTTGCCACGTCAGCTTCAGAGACCGCAGTTTCTATTTGAAATTTTGCCGCGGAAATAAGCGAGACCAGCGGAACATTGGGGACGGCAATCGCTCCCTTTTTGCCGTCTTGACGCGTTACCGTTCCGGCAAAAGGAGCGCGGATTACGGTTTTTGCGAGTTCCGCCTGAATTCCTTGCACCGTAGCGCGGGTGGAATCAACTGCCGCCGATTCTGCGGCAATTTGTTCTTCGGTCGCTCCGGATTTTTCCAGATCCAATTCGCTTTGCGCCACAACAAGGTTTGACTTGGCTCCGTTTATCTTTTCCTGAATGGACGACAAATTTGTTATGGCAAGATTAACATCGGTTCGAGCGGTTGACGCGTTGAACTTCAATGCGTCAATGGCAGACTGAGGATATTGCGATGAGACCGTCAATCCGTTCACCGCAAGCGATATCAGATTGAGAAAATCCGAAACTTGCTGAAGATTTTTTTGGGAGAGTTGTGCAAGCGCATCGGGGTCAGGAGATCCTTGCAATGAAGTTTGCCAATTCGTAAGAACTGATTCAATCACAAAACGTCTCAATTCAAGATCACTCTTTCCGGAAATTACGAGATTAAACTGCGGTGATGCGCTCCGCGGGTTCGAAAACATCTGATCTATTTTGTTTCGAACGGCGTCATCCGCCGCCGTGTAAGCGCTTTGCGAAGCGTTCAAAAGATCATGTTCGGAATCCGTAATGAGTTGGCTTGCGGCCGCGACTTTTGCCTCGCTTAAACGCAATGCTTCAGGACGCGTTCCCTGTTTTAATTCTTTAAGCCGGGCTTCCTCTGCCGCGCGTTTTGCTTCAGCACCCGTTAATTGCGCCGCAAGATCGCCGTCGTCAAGCGAAACCAGCGCTTGCCCCACAATGACGCTATCACCGATCGCAACCTCTACATTTTTAATTTTACCGGGTTTTTCAAAAGCAAGATCGACATTTTCCGCGGCGCGAACCCTTCCCGTTGCTGGTATGGCCTCAAGCAATGAAGCGCGCCCGACAACGATGCGGTTGCCGGTTGTCCCCGTTTGTTTTCCCCAAAACGCATAGATGGCGCTTACTGCAATCAAGGAAAGCACGATGCCGCTGATAAAAATTGGATGTTTGAAATGATTCATGCTTTTTATTTTTTATAGATATTCGAAAGCTTCTTTAAGATATTTGCCAAGTTTCGCAGTTCCGATTCGTTCAATTTCTTAAGAACTTTTTTTAACCTGCCGCTCATTGCCCGATACCCGCTTTTGAGATTTTTTTTGCCTTTTGCCGTCACGACCAATCGTATGATTCTCCGGTCACGGCCGTCGTATGCTCTCTTAATTTGGCCTGACGCAACTAAACCGTTAATGAGCGGCGTTGTTGAGGAAGCCGTGATTGCCAAATATCCGGCAACATCGCGCATCGTTGGATTTTTTTTCTCTTCGATGTATTCCAACGTTTTCAATTTCAAAATTGACAGCGGGTTTATTTTGCCACCGCCCATCTCTTCCCGAATAATTTTGCGGGTCGTAAAAATAAGGGAAATTAAATAATCCGCGTTAAAAGTTTTCATCTTATAATGAGTCATTCAAATAGTTAGATATTCTAAGTATATGTCACCGACGGCACTGCGTCAAGGAAAGCTCTTATCCCGTTTTGTCCCGCTTCCCGCTGTTGTTTCAAACAGGGCAATGAGCATTTGATCATCTTTTTTATACTGTTTTTTAAAACGGCAACATAATTGTCGCCATTTTTTTAAATGAAAAATTTTGTATTTACTAAGGTTTTTATTATATTTTTGCAACAAATAGAGATTTGTTTAATAAAAAGTTTTCGGGATATAGATGATATTTCTTGGCTGTTTTTATTATTTTAGCTATATTATATGAAGAATATGGATTGGGTTTTTGCCGGCCATCGGCAAAAGTCCCGGTTCATTACGAAATTGGTTTAGATCGTTGACAGGATTTTGGACGGTTCAAACGTTCGGTGTCCATGGCGCCGCTTATGAGACGCGGAAAGCGCGCGAGGAGGTTTTATAATGAGTAATCTTCGGAAACAAGCGCGGATTCTCGTATCCGTTTTTGCTTTGCTGATGAGTATGTTTTTTTTGGGCGGCGGTCCGCTTGAAGCCGCAAAAAATAGAGAGGTTGTTATCACGGTCAGCAGGCACGGGTTCAACGGCGCAAGAGATTACGTGTTGGAAGTGAACGAAGGCGAAACCATAACGATTGTGTTTCGATACGGCGACAATGATCTTTCGGAAAATAATCCTCATCGGATGGTGATTAGGGGCATTAACGAAAAGTCCGCCGTGATTGACGAATCGAATCCGGAAACCGTAATGGTCTTTACCGCCGCAAACGTCGGAGAGATGCGGCTTATCTGTTTTATCCCGTGTACCGGAATGAAAAATTTGACTTCGGCGATCATTCGCGTTAAAAAAATGCCTTCTTCGGCAGAGTAAAGAATACGGTTGTGGAGGTTGAATTTCTCCGAATCGTTAAGATCAACTTTGAGTTTGCCGTCGATCAGAAAAGGGAATAAATTATCAGCGCCGGGGTTAATTCTCCGGCATTTTTTTATATTTTCTGACGGAAAACCACGGGCGTAAGCCCATGGATGAATGTCAGCCGTTTGCCGCGCTTTCAGCGCGGCAAACGAAAATATATAGACCGCGCGTTTTGCAGATTTTTGCGCAACAAAAATTACCGAACTGCAAAACGCGAAAGTACGAAGTACCACGGCCGTAAGGCCGTGTGGTGTCTATTTTTTGCCTGACGGATTATAATTTGAATAATGAATAAGGTTCAACCCGCAATTTATACCATCGGTCACTCCGTTAGGGAAATCGGCAAATTTTTAAACTTGCTGAAGGCGCACGGCATAGAAAAACTCGTTGACATACGGACTATCCCGAAATCCAGCCATAATCCGCAATTCAATCAGAGCGAGCTCCGGACATCGCTGCAGAAAGCCGGCATCGGTTATCGGCGCCTTAAAGAACTGGGCGGGCTTCGACATGCCAAAAAGGATTCCGTAAATACCGGCTGGCGGAACGTTTCTTTCCGCGGCTTTGCGGACTATATGCAAACGGCTGATTTTGAAAAAGGCATAAATCGGCTTAAGGAAATCGCGAGACGGAAGAGAACCGCAATTATGTGCGCCGAGGCGGTACCATGGCGATGCCACCGTTCGCTTGTGGCTGATGCTCTGGTAAAGCAAAAATGGCAAGTATTGCACATTCAGAGCAAAAGAACCGCAAAGAAGCATAGGCTAACCCCATTCTTGAAAGTCAGAAAGAACAAATTGACGTATCCGTAAAAGGCTTTCCTTTACTGAACAACAATTGTTCCGCCCTCACTCGGATTAAGATGATTGTGAAATCCCCATGTTCCAACAATATCGAATGTAAAAGACCACGAAGTACCCGGCTTGATATCGCTGCAGGAATCAAACGTACTGGAAACGCAACCGCCTGTAGTCGGATAGCCATTGTGCCTGGGGTGCGGGTTCGAAGCGACGCGCATATCGTCAGAAGCCGTATTTTTGAATATGACCGTATCCCCTTTCTTAACGGTCAATGTGCTTGGCGAAAATCCGGAGTCGGTATAGGTTATTATATTTTGGGCATTTGCCGGCGGCTGAATCGGATTCAATGATTGGTTTTGCTGAGGAAGAGTTTGTTGCTGCGTTTGTTGTGCGGGCGGGGTGTATGTCTGGGAAGACGAGGAATTATATCCCCCGTTTTTCCGCAAGACAAAATAATAGACGGCACCGTATACAACAACGGCCGCAACAAGATATATGAGTACCCATTGCCACAAAGGCCTTTTTTCGTAATTCATTGAAGTGTTGTTTATTATGTTAATAAATAATTCGTTCTCTATTTTTGATTATAGCAATGTTATTAAACTAACGCTCTGGGCGAATACTCGCTTTAAATTCGCCAAGCGCTTGTATCTGCAGTTCATTGAGATGAATTGCCGGCCTTTTAGATGCAATAACATTAATCGCATCTTGAACATCCATGCCCTGGCTAATTAAATAAGCGGCGAAAAGCGTAGGGGCGCGCCCGTGTCCATTTTTGCAATGAATAAAAGTTTTTATTTTGTTACTAAGTAAAAAATCTAAAAATTTGACCCCGATCTCAAGATCTTTGGAATTTGGCGGCTTCCCGTTTTCCGTCGGAAGCCACAAAAAATAATCCACGCCATCAGGCGCATCCGTACGATCTTTTTCAAGACTGATATCGGCGCGCACGCCTTTTGAGAGAAGTTCTTTGGAGAAACCATATTGGCAGCACATGTTCGTGCCGATAAAAACCTCGTTAGTAATTTGGTCGTAATCGAACGCTTTACGACCGGTGATGTGGTTAAAAATATCTTTTGGGCCGTGTGACATCATGTTTTTGATTATACCATTATAGAAGATGTAATAAAAACGAATATTCCTCGCTCGCCGAAAAATAAGGCCGAAAAATAAGGAATTGCGCAATAAAACACAAAAACCCTCATTTGAGGGTTTTTGTGTTTTATTGTGTTTGCGGAATAAACCGGAATAATGATTAACGGGCATTAGCCTCGCCGAATATCTCTTTCAGTTTTTCGCGCGTCGCCGGGCCAACTTTACCGATTTGCAAAATGCCGTATTTTTTCTGAAACCGCTTTACCGC
>JAGXAD010000139.1 GCA_018971745.1 Patescibacteria group bacterium | reverse complement strand
AGATTCAGAGTTGTGCCGGTTGCCGTGAGATTGGGAATGATGACGTTGCCGGTATTGTCGATCTTCATTCTTTCTTGCAGTCCCCCGCCTCCGGTTCTGGTGTAAAATGCCAATTGCCCGGCTTCTGAACCCGGAGTGACGTTGGAAAGGAATCCGGTAATGGATGCGCTGTTCTGGGTTGAGGATGCGGTGTTGAATGCTCTGAAGAGGATTGAGGAGCCGATGTTGGCTTGGGCTTGGGCTGAACCTGAATTTGCTAATGCGTGATCAATGGTAAGGATGGTGGTGGATCCGTTGTTGATGGCATCGCTTGCGGTTACGTTCAGAGTTGATGCGGGCGAGGTGGTGCCGATGCCGACAAAATCAGTTGAAGTGGTAAGCCGCACAACTATTCCGTCATCGGTCCAACCGCCGGCAGAACTTAATACGCCGTTGCATGCGGAATTTCCGGAAGTGCAAATTGCAGAATTTCCTAAATATGCGGCCGTATCCCCGATTGCCAATGAATTAACGGAGGATGTCGCATTGCTTGACGCCTGAAGCGTTGTGACGGTCGTCGTGGCAAAAATCGCTTTTCCGTTTTTATCAATTGACCATTGTTTGGAAACAATGCTTGCATTTTTATCCGATGCGCCAAGTCTGATATTTCCTCCGGCGCCAAAGTCCCCGCCGGTCTCAAGCGCAATTTCAAAAGTCCCTGACTTTGCCGTAATGCCGGAATGATGCGTTGCGTATCCGTCAAAAACGCTTTGTCCGGTTACCGTAACATTTTTTGCTTTCAACGTTTCCGTCGCGTCAATTGCGGAGCCGGATACTGAGTCGCCATTGATTGATTTGCCGAACATGCGATTTGCCACAATAAAATCGGCCACCAGCGTTGAAAGATTAGTTACGCCCCGCACGTCCAACCCGCCTTTCACCAACAGGTTTGACAAAAGCCCCACATCTCCGTCCACGGTTAACGAATCAAGAAGATGAGTAGCGCCCCGCACTATAAGCGTTTTTCCGACCTCAACCGACCCCTCCAAACGGACATTTTCATAAGTGACATTTCCGTTTTTGGTAACAAAGGCAAGCGTAAAATCTTTTGATTGAATGCCATTCAGATATTCCGCGTTTAAATTTTTAACAAGCGTGCGCGAATCAACCACAATCGGAGCAACGCCGTCTTTCATACTTGAACGCAATTGCCCTTCGGTTGCAATATGGCCAATAATGGAAATGTTTCCGTCTTTATCCAAAAGCAAAACTTGATTTGCGTTAATGCCTGCGGTATGTCCCATTAAAGTTCCGGCGTCTTTTACTTTCTGATACGCGTAATAAAACGCGTTATCAAACTGGCCCAGCACGACTTCAAGCGGAAGCGCCACAAAAATAAAAATCACAAAAAACGCGATTGTCGTATTCCGCAAGGAACGGAAAATGTCCCGGCTGCTTTTTCTGAAAAAATAAATAATGCGGTGCGTGAGTCCGAAATGCGATTGAATGGTAACATCAAGAAACTGAATAAATTTTGTGATGAATTTTTCAAAAATATCACCGACCCGCTTATCCAAATAATCTTTTTCCGGTTCCGAAAAAAGTTTTTGAGACGACTGTTCACGATCCGCAAAACGCAATGCCTTTTTGCGAAGCGATTGTTCCGCAAGCGCAGCCGGCAGACGGCGAATTATCCGCAATGCCTCTTCTTTGCCTGTACCGTCAGATAACGCTTCCGCAAAATTATCTTGATCGCTTTTTGCGACAGTATTCAGAAAATCTTCTCCGTAAGCAATGCGCTGATTCCTTATTGAGTCTGTTCCGAAAGACGCGGAGCGGATTTCAAATTGCGGTTCATTGTTTTGACGATGCAAAAAATTTTTCTCTTTTGTATGAGCAACCGGCGGAACAAGAACGCCGTTTTTTGAAAGATTTACGATTGATGAAGCAATTTGTTTTGACAAATAATCCCGAATCGCGGACGGAGTAATATACCAATTTCGTCCGATCTTTTGAGCTTTTAGTTTTCCTTTTCGCGCAAGCAAACTTAAATACTCCGCGCTGTACGGAGTTGATTTTGCCGCTTCAGTAATTGAGATTAATTTTGTATTCTTTTCTTTTTCAACCACAGCAAAATCTTTTAATTTTATTTATCCGATACGGTATCGGACTAAAAATTTCCCAATAAAACCTATAC
>JAGXAD010000138.1 GCA_018971745.1 Patescibacteria group bacterium | reverse complement strand
AAAAATCGGAACTCCTGCCCCTGGCGGCAACACTCGCTCCTGAATTTTCAATTTTTCTTTTTGACCAGCGGTATTTCGGAACCAGCGAAGGAAACCATACCACGCTCGGCATCAAAGAAAAAAACGACCTGATGCGCGCCATTGATTGGCTCAACCAAAAAGGATACTTCTGCATTGGCGTATTCGGACACTCGTTTGGCGGAGCCGTTGGCATGCTTGCCGCCGCCGAAGATTCCCGCATTCAAGCGATCGTTTCATACGGCGCATTTTCTGACATACCGTCTGCGGGTCTTGAAAGATATCAATCGTTCGGCATGGTTCGATATCCAATTATCAACGCCATGTTCTTTGCGTTACGCCTATGGATAGGAGATTTGGAAAAAAATTCTCCAGTCAATGCCGCGCAAAAGATACGCGCTCCGCTCCTGCTTGCGCACGGCACCGATGACAAAGAAGTATTTTTTGAGCACGCACAACGATTGCAACATGCGCTCAAAAAAAACAGAAATGTTGAATATTATTTTCCGGAAAAAACGGGGCATGCCGAATTTCCCGAAGCGTTAAAGAAAAAAACGAAAGAATTTTTTATCAAACATTTGGCAGAAATTCCGTAATGCCAAAAACTGAACCGACGTTTCAAAAACAAAAGCGGTTTTTCATTTTACGAATAAACCGCTTTTTTGTTTTTTTTATCAAATCACGTCAGTCCGCAATTTCAAACGCCGCAGACGTCTCATGTTTCATTTTTTATTTTATAACCCCGCAGAAACCGTTTGATAAGTAACCGCAGAAAGTTCTTTAATAATTTCAGAAAGATCTTTCAAATCTTTCCCTTTGGTCATCACGCACAGCAGATACGGTCCGGACGGGCGATAAACGATCCCGCAATCGTGCAATTCGCGCCAGACAACTTGGCCGTTTTCGCTTGAATAAAAAGTCCGTTCGCCGAATTTTTGCGCCGTTTCAACGCCGGAAGGAACGCCTGCCCGTATCCCGTCGGAAAAATCATTAATCAGCAATAATTGGAGCGCTTTTTCGGACAACTCCCGATTGAGATACGAAGCGTTGTACAGGAGCCGGAAAAAATACGAATAGAGTTTCGGCGACAAATAATCGGCGTCCGAGGAAGGATACGAAAAACCGATATCGGTAAACGCGTTCAAAATGGCTTGAGAAGGAAGATGGTCCTGAAGCAGTTTCGTGGCGTTATTATCCGATTCGCCAACCATTCTCCTGACTAATTCTTCAACCGTATACTGTTTGCCCGCTTCAATCGGGTGCGAAGGTTTAATTGTCTGCAATTTGTTTATGTCAAAATCTCCTTGATAAAGAATCTGGGTGGAAAGAAAATCAGGATTGGATTCGGCGTATTTAAACGCCGCAATCATCAGCGGCACCTTCAAAAGGCTCGCCGGAGAAAATTTTTCGTTCTCGCCGACTCCCGTCCAGGCGCCGGTTTTCAAATCCTGAAAATAAAAACCGAGCGTATCCAATGCTCCTTTGTTTTTTTCTGCATCCTCAACGGCAACAACCAGCCGTCGAAGAGGTTCAAACTGATTAAAATTTTTATTTCCCGTGTCGCAAAGCAACAACGGGCTAATATGCAAAAATTTTTTTGCGTCGCCCGCATCGCGAACAGGAACGCGCGTTACGGAATTGGCAACAAGAGTTTTGTTTTCCGCATAGTTCCGGCTCAAAAAATAATGCAGAAAAAAACCGGCGCAAAACGCAACCGCCGTTATGCCTACCGCAATCCACCGTACGCCGGTTGCCGTATGCAATGCCCGTAAAAATTTCACCGTAATATTTTAGTTATAATTTTTCTGCGCGTAAGATTACCGCTTTTCTCACGACTGCGCCAGTTTCATCATCTCGCGCGTGAACGCTCCAAGATCCATGGGCCAGCGCGAGGTTACCAAATTTCCATCCCGGACAACGGGCTCATCAACCCATATGCCTCCAGCTTTTTGAATTTCTTCCGGCACGCCGTCTCCCCAATATGAGGTAAGCCGCCTGCCCCGCACCAAATCAGCAGATACCAACAAATACGGACCGTGGCAAATTGCGGCAACCGGTTTTTGTTTTGCAAAAAATGATTTTGCAATGTCCTGGGCTTTTTTTATATTCCGCACGGTTGTTGGCGCGCCTTCGGGCGAGCCGCCCGGTATAATTAACAAATCG
>JAGXAD010000007.1 GCA_018971745.1 Patescibacteria group bacterium | reverse complement strand
CGAATTCAAAATTCAAAATTCAAAATTCAAAATTCGGATTGCTTCGCCCGGATTTATCAATTTTTCTTTGACCGAGAGTGCGTTACAAAAAGAGTTTTTTGAAATTGTCAAACAAAAAGAAAAATACGGAAGCGGAGCAAAGAAAAAAGGAAAAATTCAAGTAGAATTTATTTCGGCAAATCCGACCGGAGCGCTTACCATCGGCAACGGCAGAGGGGCGTTTTTGGGAGATGCGCTTGCAAATGTGCTGACGACCGTGGGATTTTTGGTAACGCGCGAATACTATGTGAATAACGCAAAAGCAAGCACGCAAATCAAGGAACTCGGTAAAACCGGATTGGGGAAAGGCACGACATATTTAACGCCGGAATTAAAACGGGTTATCATGCAGGCTAAAAAGAAAATTAATGCGTTCAAAAAAAAGAATTCAAAAAATCTTGAAGGAGAAGTCGGGCATTTATTGGCGCAGGAAATCCAAAAAGAAAACAAAAAATTCACGGAAAAAGTTTTGAACATAAAATTTGACCGATGGTTTGAGGAGGAGGAACTGTATAAAAAAGGGTTGGTTGAAAAAACGCGCAAGCAATTGTCAAAAAACGATTTACTGTACGAAAAAGATGGTGCCTTATGGTTTCGGGCAAGCAAATTTGGAGATAGTGAAGACAGGGTTTTGGTGCGCTCGGACAATGACCCTACCTATATATTGCCTGATTTGGCGTATCATTGGGATAAATTTGCGATAAGAAAATTCAGCAGCGTGATTGACATTTGGGGCGCGGATCACCACGGATATGTGTTGCGCTTGAAAGCCGGGCTAAAAGCGCTTGGCATTGCCGAAGAAAAATTGCAGGTTATTATCACACAGCTCGTGCGGCTCGTGAAAGACGGCGTTGAGGTAAAAATGTCCAAGCGCGCCGGAACCGCGATTTTGTTTTTCGATTTGATTCGCGAAGTCGGTTTGGACGCGGCGCGGTTTTTCTTTTTAGCGCATTCTCCGGATGCGCACATGGATTTTGACATGGCGCTTGCGAAAGAGCGCTCGCTGAAAAATCCGGTTTACTATGTTCAATACGCATTTGTAAGATGCCGGAGTATTATACAAAAAGTCAAAAGTCAAAAGTCAAAAGTCAAAATTGCAAATCAAAATTCAAAAGTCATAAAAATATTAAACACAACTGAAGAAATCGCGTTGATAAAAAAACTGATTCAGTTTCCGGAAGTGATTGAAGATACGGCGCGTGATTATCAAGTGCATCGTTTAACGCGCTATGCGATTGAGCTTGCCGGATCGTTTCATAATTTTTACGAAAAACATCGGATTATTACGCAAGATCCGGCAATAACCGAGGCGCGTTTGGAGCTTGTCAAAGCAACGAGGATTGTGCTACATTCATTATTGGGTCTTTTGGGAATTTCAGCGCCGAAAAAAATGTAAGGAGGGGAAGTATGGCAAAAGATATTATTCCGGGTGAGATTCGGAAGGTGGTTGGTAACGCGTTGAGCGAAGATAATTTGCAGATTTTTTGGAATCAGCCGCATGATTTGTTGAGAGGAAAAAGCCCGAAAGAACTTTGGGCGGACGGAGAGAAACAGAGGGTGCTGTTATTTATTAAAAGCGCTCAAAGCGGCGATATGGCATAGGGGGACACAAATTTTGTCCCTTTTTTGTTTGATTTAACGGCAAAAATTCATTATCATGGTGTATATGTCCGATGACGAGAAACAATTAGACGAAAAACAATTGAATTTGCCTCTGCGGGAGGAAAAAATTCTGGAAATGTGGGAGCGCGAGAAAATTTTTGAGAAATCTTTGGCAAAAACCAAGGGTAAAAAATCATTTGTGTTTTACGAAGGACCGCCAACGGCAAACGCGCTTCCCGGCATCCATCATGTGGAAGCGCGCGCGTTCAAAGATTTGATTCCGCGGTACAAAACCATGCGGGGATTTTTTGTGGCGCGCAAAGCCGGTTGGGATACGCACGGACTTCCGGTGGAACTTGCGGTTGAAAAAGAGTTGGGTTTGAAAAACAAAAAAGACATAGAAACGTACGGCATTGAGCGGTTTAACGAACAATGCCGCGCGTCCGTGTGGAAATACAAAAGTGAATGGGAAAAACTTACCAAGCGCATTGGCTTTTGGCTTGATATGGAGCACCCGTATATTACCTATGACCCGAATTATATGGAAACTCTGTGGTGGATTATTAAAGAAATTTGGAAGAAAAAATTGCTGTATAAAGATTTTAAAGTCGTGCCGTGGTGCCCGAGGTGCCAAACCGGTTTGTCGTCGCACGAACTTGGCCAGCCTGGAGCGTATCAGAAAATAAAAGAGAATTCGGTTTTTGTGATGATGAAGCTTTTGCAGCCAGTCGGGTCTGGCAACGGCAAGGCGCCGGAGTATCTGCTTGTTTGGACGACAACACCGTGGACACTGCCCGCGAATGTCGCGGTTGCCGTGAATCCAAAAATTGAGTATACAAAATGGAAAATCACAACACAATTTACTGCCCAAGAAAAGGTTCGCCGCCGGAGGACATTTCTTGATTCTCAAGAAAGCCAATATTATGTCTGGTCGGCTACAACTCCGCCGCATAAAGATTTCGAAATTATTGAACTCGTTGAAAAAGTTTCCGGCAAGTCGTTGGTTGGTTTAAAATACAAACCCCCATATCCGGAATCGGAAATGCCGTATGTAACTGTTGCGGCAGATTTTGTGGAGATCGAAGAAGGAACCGGCTTTGTGCATCTGGCTCCGGCATTCGGGGATGATGATATGCAGGCTGTGAAAAAAGAATATGGCGATCGTTATCCGATATTGCGTACGGTGAATTTGGACGGCACGATGAAAAAAGGAATTATTGCGCAAGGAAAATTTGTCAAAGACGCCGATGCGGTTATTATTGATGATTTGAAAAAACGGAAGTTGTTGTATCTCGCGCTTATGCATGAGCACGACTATCCGCATTGCTGGAGGTGCAATACGCCGCTTTTGTATTTTGCCAAGGACTCGTGGTGGATTCGGATGAGTTCTTTGCGCAATGAGTTGTTAAAAAATAACGAAACAATTCACTGGGTTCCTGAACATCTGCGTGACGGCCGTTTTGGGGAGTTTTTAAAAGAGGTGCGCGATTGGGCATTTTCGCGCGAGCGATATTGGGGTACGCCGCTTCCGGTATGGGAGTGTGAACAATGCCGTCATCAAGAGTTGATTGGGAGTTTGGATGAACTGGATGCGCTTGCGCAAAAATCGGGCAATGAATATTTTCTGATGCGCCATGGCGAGAGCGAGGCGCAATTGCTCGGCATTGCCGATAACAGCAAGAATAGGTTTCATCTGACCGATCGCGGCAGAAAACAAGTTGCCGCATCCGCAAAAAAACTTCTCAAAGAAAATATAGATGTGATTGTCGCGTCCGACGTGAAACGGACCCAGGAGACCGCGCGAATCGTTGCGGATACGCTTGGCGTAAAAAAAATTGTCATTGATGAGCGTATTCGCGAAATCAACATTGGCGCGTTTGAAGGAAAACCCGTAATTGAATATCATCGCTATTATCATTCAATGATTGAAAAATTTACCAAACGCCCGCCGGAAGGAGAATCGCTGAACGATGTGAAGCGGCGTATGATGGAATTTTTCGGCGAGGCGGAAAAAAAATACAAGAATAAAAAAATACTTCTTGTTAGCCACGAATATCCGATTTGGGCCTTGGCCGGTGCGGCATCCGGCATGAGCAATGAAGAAAGCGTTTTGTGGAAAGAAAAGCGCGGTAAGGATTTTGTAAAGCCCGCGGAAATTATGAAACTTGCGTATCGCACCCTGCCGTATGATTTTCGCGGAGAGGTAAATTTGCACCGGCCGTATGTTGACGAGTTTTTTTTGGTATGCCCGAAATGTCGCGCAAAAATGCGCCGCGCGCCTGAAGTGATTGACGTATGGTTTGATTCAGGGGCGATGCCGTTCGCCCAAGCTCATTATCCGTTCGCTTGGGCTCAAAGTCAAAAATCAAAAATCAAAAATCAAAATTTTGGAACATTATTGTATCCTGCTGATTTTATTTCCGAAGCGATTGACCAGACGCGCGGATGGTTCTATACCATGCTTGCCGTGGGAACGCTTCTACAAAAAGGCGCGCCGTACAAAAATGTCATATCGCTCGGGCACGTGCTGGACAAAAACGGGCAGAAAATGTCCAAGTCAAAAGGCAACGTGGTTGACCCGTGGGCCATGATTCAAAAATACGGAGCCGATGTGATTCGCTGGTATTTTTACACCATCAATCATCCGGGCGATCCGAAATTATTTGATGAAAAAGATTTGCTTTTGCGCTCGCGGGGATTTTTCGGGACGCTTTGGAATTCGCATCAATTATTCAACACTTATGTTGATAAATTTCCAATTTCAAAATTCCAAATTCCGGATTCCAAAAATATTCTTGACGTTTGGGTCATTGCGCGATTGGAGGAAGTTGTCGCTGGGGTTACGAAAAATCTTGACGAGTATGAAATTATGGATGCGGCGCGCTTGATTGAAGAATTTGTGATTGGTGATTTTTCGCAGTGGTATTTGCGCCGCTCGCGCCGCAGGTTTCAGAAGCCGGAAACGGCGCAAGAAAAAAAAGAAGCCGGTCAAACCACGGCGCATGTTTTAGTAACGCTTGCAAAACTGATTGCGCCGTTTGCCCCGTTTTTTGCCGAGGTACTGCATCAGGAATTAAAAAAGAAACTCGGATTAAAAGTTACAAGCGTGCATTTGGAAGAATGGCCGATTGCGAAGCCAAAAATTAAAAGCGGAAACTTAAAAGTTTTGGAAAACATGAAAATGGTTCGCGAGATTGTTGCGCAAGCGTTGAAGTTGCGGGCGGATGCGGGAATAAAAGTGCGCCAACCTCTGGCGAAGTTAAAAGTTAAAAGCGTAAAGTCGAAAGTTGAACGCGGCCTCTTGGATTTAATAAAAGACGAAGTTAATGTAAAGGAAGTTGTTTTTGACGACAAAATCTCTGCTGATGTTGAATTGGATACGCACATTTCGGAAGCACTGCGCGAAGAAGGTTTGATTCGCGAAATCTTGCGGAACATTCAGGAGATGCGGCGCGATTTTGGTTTGCAGCCGAAGCATAAAATTAAAATACAGTTTGCCGGTAATAAAACCATTGAAGCAATTCTGGAAAAATGGAAAAAAGAAATTATGTTTGAATCCGGCGCAAAGCAATTTACCATCGGCGGCAAAAAACAATTCGGCATTGAGCGCGAAGTGCGTCTTGACGGCGCGGAGCTATGGATTGGGCTTGACAAAATATAGAGATTGATTACTCTGAAATTAGTTCCTTTTTAGCGGTATGAAGCGTTGGGGGCGATGAAACAAAAATTGTTTTGGGCGATTGCGATTTTGGTTTTTGTGGTCGGCGCGGGTTCTGCGTTTGCGGGAGAAACCAAATGTAAAAATCCTGAAGGGTTTTATGATTTTCCAAACGGCTGGACCGTTGCCTGGGAGAAAAAAATCCCTCTTCAAATCCGCGACATTGCCATGGACGCTTTAATTGTCAGGGAATATCGTTTTCGGGACGGCGCAATTGCGTTATATTATCGCGCCGTCTACCCCGGCTATTTGCGCGCGGAAGCGGTTGAGATTGTTAACGGGGAATTTTCGGAAGACCGTTTTTTCTTTCGTCACCTGTATGCCGGATCATGCTGGCGCGAGGTAAAAGAGTTTAATCTTGCGGCTCATATAAATACGGTTACAAAAGATTTGGAATTTTTTCTCTATGTTACGGAGTTTGCGGGAGATACGCCAGCACTCCATTAGCCGCTTTATGCGGCTTTTTTCTTTGTTCAAAACATGCGATAATGAATGTAATGCACACCACCGAAGCGTTTATCGTAAAAAAAGAAGAATACGGCGAAGCGGATTTGATGCTTACGGCGTTAAGCGAGCAATTCGGAAAAATCAAAGTGTTTGCCAAGGGCGTGCGCAAACAGGGAGCAAAACTTCGCGGGCACTGCGAGCTCATGAGCAAATCGCTCATTTCGTTTGTTGAGGGAAGAAATATGTATCGCCTGATTCACGCGGAAGTGCGGGAATATTATCCGGGCATTCGGTCAAATATGATGAAATTGGAAACCGCGTATCATTGTTTGGCGTTGGCAGGCGAATATTTGCTGGAAGACCGGCGGGACGCAAATAAATTTTTTGCATTGTTTGAAAATACATTTTTGTTTTTGGAGCGCGAGCCGGAAGTGAGCGCCGCCGCGCAGAAAAAAGTGTTGGTTTGGTTTGACGCAAATTTTTTAAATTTGCTTGGGTTGTTTCCCGAGCATCGCGCGGAAACCAATGATGAGTTTCCGTTTCTTGAAGAGATATTTTCTTTTCGCGCGCAACCGTTGCATGCGGCCGTTGCTTTGGGAAAAAATCCGGTTCAGGGCGCCATTGCGGTAAAAAAGATTTTTCAGACCTATCTTTATCAGGGAAGCAAACGAAATTATGGCAAGGGAGCTGGTGCGGCAGAGGAATATCCGATTTTAAATTCCGTGTTCTAAATTTTATATTCTAAATTCTTGCGCATGAGTACCTTAGAAGACCTTAAACGAAAAATTGATACCGGTACGGAACGGGCTCGGGTTGCTCCGGATGCGGATGTGATGAAAGAAATTCGCGCGGAACGGGAAAAACCGGTAAAACGGTTTTGGGAAGCGGAACAAGAAGCGCAAACAAACAAAACTCCGATGAGACGACGATTTCCAAATATAAACCGGAGAAAATTTTTGTTCTGGTTTTTTATCGCAACTTCTTCAATCATTGCCGTATCAGCTGGGGTTATTTACTATACGCTTTTTTTTGCGTCTTCCGACGTGAATTTAGACATTGCGAGTTCTGGCAGTGTTGACGCGGGGGAGAGCGAGCTTTGGAAAGTTGTCGTGCGCAACAATTCCGCGGTTTCGTTTCAGGATGCGGAAATTTCTTTTTCGTACCCCGCGGATTCCATACCGGTTTCCGACGATGCCGCAGTTAAACGTTCGTTGCGCTCCCGCGTTTCGCTGCCGATTCTTAATCCGGGCGAGGAGCGCGAATTTGATTTTCGCGCTTTGATATTCGGCAAAGAAGGCGAAAGCAAAAAAGCTGAGGCGACTTTCGTGTATCGGCCGGAGAACATTTCAACGCGTCTGGTCAAGCTGGCTGATTTTGAATCAATCATTCAGAAAGTTCCCTTGCTCGTTTCCATTGACGCGCCGGACGTGGTTTCCAATAATCAGCGCTTGGACAGTATCGTTGAAATCAGCTCAAACGGGTCCTCGGCGTTTGCCAATTCATTTTTAAGAATTTCATTTCCTTCGCAGTTTTCGTTTCTCGGAGCGGATCCGGCGCCATTTTTCGAAAACAACATTTGGCAATTGGGAGACGTTCAACCCGGGCAATCAATCAAAATTAAAATATCCGGAACCGTTTCCGGCCTGCCTGAAGAAACCGGCGCTTTCAAAATGGAAATCGGAAATTACAATTCCGATACGCGCGAGTTTGTTCCGTACGCGCAAGGAGTTAAAGAAGTAAAAATTGCTTCGCCTTTTTTGCTGGTGCGCCAGGACATGAATGGTTCCCGGGACGGCACCGTGCTACCCGGGGATACGGTTTCCATCCGCCTGTCGTATAAAAATAATTTGTCCCGTTCAATTCGCGGCGTGTTTTTGACGGAGACATTTCCGGAAAATTTGTTTGACCTTGCGACGCTTCGCGTAAAAGACGGGGCCTATGACGCGCAAAATCATATGATTGTATGGGACGCCGGAACCTCGGGCGACCTTACGGAATTGGCGCCGGGTCAGGAAGGAACCGTTGATTTTTCGGCGCAGGTGAAGAAAAACATCGCGGGCATTGATTTTTCCAAGAAAAATTTTATCATAGACGCGCGGGCCGCGATTGACGTGCGGGTCCTGCCGCGCGACCTTGAAGGCACCTCTTTGCATTACGAGGATTTGCTTTCAATAAAAATTTCATCCGTGCTCAAACTGTTTTCCCGCGCGTTTTATTACAATTCCGTAATTCCAAATTCCGGGCCCCTGTCTCCGCAGGTTGGCAAGACAACCAGTTACACGATTCATTGGCAGGTGCAGACCGGAACAAATGATGTGAACGATGTTTCGGTAAGCGGAGTTCTGCCGGCAAATGTGCAGTGGGCAGGAGTAGTTCAGGGGGACAATCAAGACAAGGTGTCATATAATCCTTCTTCAAATACGGTAACATGGTCGTTGGGAACCCTTGCCGCAAACACGGGCATTGCGCGATCGCGCGCAGGAGTTATGTTTCAGGTGGTGCTGAATCCGGGTCCGGAAACCGCCGGGCAGGCGCCGGTTTTGATGCGGCAAACCCAGATTAACGGCACAGACAGTTTTACTTCGCAGTCATTGTCCGACACCGCGCCCGATCTGACCACGGAATTGAAAGACGACCCGCAGTCAAAAAATACGGAATGGAAGGTGGCGCCGTGATTTAGGTATCACATTAGACTGAATAAAATTGTAAATTTTTCGATATGTCTCAAGAATCTCAAAATAAGATGGAAAAAATTGTGGCGCTTGCGAAACGGCGCGGATTTATATTTCCCGGATCCGAAATTTACGGCGGGCTTGCCGGCACTTGGGATTACGGGCCCTTAGGCGCGCTCTTAAAAAAGAATTTTAAGGATTGGTGGTGGCGCGACATGGTGCAGGTGCGCCGCGACATCGTAGGGATTGACGCCGCGATTATGATGAATCCGAAAGCGTGGGAAGCGTCCGGTCATGTTGCCGCGTTTACCGACCCTTTGGTTGAGTGCAAATTGTGCCATGCGCGGTTTCGCGCGGATAAGCCCGAAGATACGCGAGCTCACGAAAAAACGCACAAAGAAAAAGTTTTTTGGACCGAGCCGCAGAAGTTTAATCTTCTGGTGCGCGCGTACTTGGGAGTTATTGAAGGCAAAGAATCGGAAATATATTTGCGCGGAGAAATTACGAACGGCGCGCAGGTCAATTTCAAAAACATCATTGATTCAACGCGCGTGCGCGTTCCCTTTGGCGTGGCGCAAATCGGCAAGGCGTTTCGCAATGAAATTACTCCGGGCAATTTTATTTTCCGCAGCCGCGAATTTGAGCAAATGGAAGTGCAGTTCTACATTAAGCCCGACGAAAAAGAAGGAGAAAAATGGTTTCAATACTGGAAACAAAACCGGATGGATTGGTTTTTGAGCATCGGGTTTCACAAAGAGCATTTGCGCTTTCGCGATCACGCGTCGGACGAGCGCGCGCACTACGCCAGCGTCGCATGCGACATTGAATTTTTAGCGCCTTGGGGGTGGGACGAGATGATGGGCATTCACCATCGGGGCGATTGGGACCTGCGCCGGCATCAGGAATATGCAAAAGTTGATTTGCACTATACCGACCCCGACACCGGAGAAAAATATCTGCCCTGGGACATTGAGACATCATCTGGAGTTGATCGTCCGCTTTTGTTTTTACTGCTTGAGTCGTACGCGGAAGAAGCCGGGCGCGCCGTGTTAAAACTGCATCCGCGCCTGGCGCCGTATACTGCCGCGGTGTTTCCGCTTGTTGCAAATAAGCCGCAATTGGCTGATGCCGCCGGAAAAATTTATGATGATTTGCGTAAGCGGTTTATGGTCGCGTGGGACGAGCGCGGCAACATCGGCAAACGGTATTTTTCGCAGGACGAAATCGGAACGCCCTGGTGCGTGACCGTTGATTATCAAACGCTGGAAGACGAAACGGTAACGGTTCGCGACCGCGATACGATGAAGCAAGAAAGGGTCGCAATCGCAGATTTGCAAACATATTTTGAAGAAAAATTACAATAACGGATGTCCTATGAGTTTAGAATCTTTGTCAAAACAAGAAAAAACTCCTGAAGAAAACATGAAAGAGATTGCCGATGAGGCGCTCGTTGGTATAGAGAAGGCGCGGGAGGATTGGACTGAAGACCCGAACGGATTACCTTTGACCGCGGATTTTTCGTATCAGAAAATTCAAAAACAGCTTGAGACGCACGCGCAACCGTATGGGGAAGCGTTGTTTCGCATGGCGCGTTCCGCCGCGGGCAAGGAACGATTGCGCTATGCCGACGGGTTCAGCCATTTTCTTGCCATTCTTAAAAAAGAAACCGCTGAAAAAGTTCTTGAGAGTTTGTTGACGAATCGCGAAACCGCGAAAGAACTGCAAAGAAAAGCGCGGGAAGAATTGGAGGATTTGCCTAGAAAACCAAAAAATTTTTTCTCCGGCTGGTGGAAAAACGATTAACGCCGAAAAATTATATGACGGAACTTGAAATTAAAAAAGCAAAATTACCGAGGGATTTGAAAATTCTGGAACAACTTGATACATTGAGTTTTCCGGAATATCAAGACCAGATTTATAAAGAAAGTTGGGAAAAATACCAGAACTATATCGTGTTTGTGAATAAAAAGCCGGTTGGGTATCGGAGCGTTCAGCCGCATACAGGATTGTACGATTACGCGACTGATACGCATGAGAAAAAACGCGAAGCATTGCATTTAACATCGGTCGGAATTATTCCCCGGTTTCGCAGAAAAGGGCTTGGTACATTGCTCATTACATGGGCAATCGCGTATGCGCGTCTTGGAAAGTTTGAGTCAATGAACGCGACATGCCGGAAAAGCAACAAGCCGATTATCGCTTTATTGAAAAAGACGGGTTTCAAAATCACCAGCGAGATAAAAAATTTTTATCCGGACGGCGAAACCGCGGTTGTGGAAGAATATTTTTTAAAAAAATCCAGATTCTAAATTTTATATAGTTTCTCGGTACTATGTTTAAAAAAACTATTTTATCGAATAACCTTCGCGTGATTACGATTCCGATGCAGGGCGTTACCACCGCCACGATTTTGGTTATGGTAAATACCGGCTCCAACAATGAAACAAAAGAAATAAACGGCATTTCGCATTTTCTGGAGCACATGTTTTTCAAGGGAACGAAGCGCCGCCCGGACACGCAGATGATTGCGGAAGAAATTGACGCAATGGGCGGCTATTCAAACGCATTCACTTCGCGCGAGCACACCGGATATTATTTGAAAGTGCCGGCGCAAAAATTTGAACAAGCGCTTGATTTGATTTCCGACATTTTTTTTAATTCTCTGCTTAAACAAAGCGAAGTTGAAAAAGAACGCGGAGCGATTTTGCAGGAATTAAACATGATTTTGGACGATCCGCGCCGCTACATCGGCTATGTGTTTGAAAAGTTGCTTTACGGCGACCAACCCG
>JAGXAD010000137.1 GCA_018971745.1 Patescibacteria group bacterium | reverse complement strand
AATACCAACCAATAAAATCAGAGTTAGGACGCAAACAAATCTTTTTGGACTCATTTCTTTCCTCCTTTTTGGTTTTCTCTTTGGCTCTCCGCAAATTCCAGAGCGCGCCGGATGTCTTCAGGACGTATCGCAAGAATGTTATTAAAACTGCCTCCGGCCATAAATCCGTTCACCAAACCGACGACTGCGCCCTCATAATCGAAAACCGGAGCGCCGCTACAGCCCGCGTGCACGCCGCCAAGCATCGTATTCATCAAATAGACATTGTTGGCATATTTACCTTCCAATGCCTCCCGAGGCGGCACCTCGCCGAGAAATCTTCCCTGAGACCACTCGTCCGTAAGAAGTCCTGCGGCGCAATACCACCACACAAGTTCGTTTTTCTTTAAAGGTTCTTCCCGGATCCGCATAATTGGCAATTCAGTTTCTTCTTGAATGCGGAAAAAAGCAAGGTCGGAATCAGCTTTATGCGCTATCAATGTTCCGTTATATGTTTTTCCGTTCTTTTTAATGCGCGCGGAAATATTGTTTGGCAGGTGCGGTTTGTTATAGAAATGAGCGGCGGTCGCAAAAATATGTTTGCCAATGCGCCACGCGCTTCCGTGCGCAATATTCATTCCGTCGCTAATTTCTATTTCCGCAACACCCGCAAAATTTTGGTCAACGCGGTTTGGCGGAAGCATCCATGCGGGAAGCATGCGCGTATGTTCTTCGCTTGATTCCTCTTGATTCCGAAAGAGCGGATAAAACGACTCTTCAAGGTCAATTGATCGTCCCGCGCGAATCATTTTTCCGCCCGCGCCGGGCGTCATTCGTTCAGCAGACGGACCGTGAAAATATTCCGAGTAGTCGGTATCTCCATAAATGCCGCTGACCCAGCCGACTGCCCTGCCGTCTGCTCCCAATATTGGCGCACCCGAACATCCCCGCTCAACGCCGCCGACAATCACGTCAAAGACGTAAAAGCCGGAATAATAACTGTCGGCCTCCTCTATTTCCTTGACAAATCTGCCAAGCGACCATTGATTTTTAAGCGCGCCCCCTTTGCAATACCACCAAAACAATTCTTGTTTTTTAGGCGGTTCCGTCCGCAAGGAAATGACGGAAGCCGTCGGAAATCCGTCAACGGAGAAAAGCGCCAAATCCTGACGAATTTTTTTTGAAAGCAGAGTGCCAACCCGCCCCGCATCTGCTCCGTCTCCAAAGATAATTTTTACTGTCGTATTGTCCTCAGAGGGGGCTGTTGCAAATTGCCTGCTAAAGACATGCGCAACGGTTGCTACGGTATCGCGCGCAATGAACCAACCCGTCGCTTCTTCCGGTTCTAAACGGATCGTAGCGTCAGTAACTTGAATCCCGACTGTTCCTTCAAAACTTCTTTGCACTTTTTCCGGCGGACGCATCCACCCGGGCATAATCGACGTTTCTCCGGATTCGGCGGCAAACGGAGCCGTTAACAAAAAGACAAACAGCAGTTGCATTATTCGTTTCATGTTCTTCCTCGGTGATTTCCAAAAATCAAAAAGGAAAGCGCATCGGCCCCGAACCCGTCTTCACGCCCTTATTCGCATGTCAAATAACTGCGGATGAGGGATAGACTGGGGTCTTCGGACCTTGCCCTTTCCTTTCGTATCCTGCGCACAACGTATCACCAATGCCCATTCGTGTCAAACGGCCGCAGGCGCGCCGAGCCATTTGCTATTTTTAAAAATTTGGATATAGTTATAAAAACCAATCTTCATTTCAAATATGTTTCAAAACATTCCAACCAAAACCATGCGCCGAAACAACGCGGAGTATCCGAAATTGTTGAACGAAATCCACAATCCGCCGGAGGTATTATATGTAAAGGGAGAATTGGAGCATGGCTCCCCGCGCCTTGCCGTAGTCGGCAGCCGAAAACCAACGCGCTATGGCATTGATATGACCGAAGAGCTTGTCCGGGGGCTTGCCGCAGAAAGCAATGTCGTGATTGTCAGCGGACTTGCTTCGGGCATTGATACCGCGGCGCACAAAGCCGCGCTCAAATACGGAAGCCGCACCATCGGCGTATTGGGTTCGGGCATGGATGAAAAATCTTTTTTCCCGCAGGAAAATATTCACTTGGCGGAAAAAATAATTGAAGCGGGCGGAGCGGTCGCATCGGAATACGCGGACGGAACGCCGGCAATGCCGCACCATTTTCCTGAACGAAACAGAATCATCGCGGGGATGTCGCTTGGCGTAAT
>JAGXAD010000136.1 GCA_018971745.1 Patescibacteria group bacterium | reverse complement strand
GGCTTTTTCTTTTTCATTTTTTTATTCCGTGAGAACTATAAGCGTAAAATTTTTCATCGGGCTGGCGGTGGGATCATTATTAAAATTATAAAAATAAAGGCGTGAAAAATTTTACGCTTATAGTTCGACTCGTTGCCCATATGTCGGCACTTCCGCGGAAACGCCGTAGCGGTCTTTTACCAACTGCGCGAAATTAAGCGCCGCATCATCCTCGCCGTGAATGACATACATTTTTTCCAGAGCGTCGCGCGTATCAAGGACGGATCGCATCAGTTTTTCCTGATCCGCGTGCGCGGAATATCCGTCAATCACGCGCACTTCCGCCCGCACCTCAACCATCTGCCCGCGAATCATCACCTCTTTGGTTTTCTGCAACAATCTCCTGCCCAATGACCCTGCGGTCTGATACCCGACAATCATCAAAATGCTCTTCGGGTCGGACAAATACCGCACTTCGTGATGCCAAATCCTGCCTCCGGTTGACATGCCCGAGCCCGCAAGAATCACCTTTGGGGGCTTAATGTCGTTAATCGCGATGGATTCTTCTTTGGCCGGCGTGAATTTCAAATTTTTGAAATCAAACAAATGTTTTTCTTTCTTAAAACGGTTTTGCGCCGCTTCATTGTAATACTCCGGATATTTTTTAAACACTTCGGTGGCTTTCGTTGCAAGAGGCGAATCGACAAACACGGGCACCGATGGAATCCTCCGGTATTCGAGCATCTCGTTGATTTCAAACAAAATTTCCTGCGTGCGCTCGGTCGCAAAAATCGGCATCATCAAAACCCCGCCGCGACTCACCGCATCTTCAATGGCGCGTTCCAAAAGTAAAGAGCGCGAATCCTTGTATTTATGCACGCGGTCGCCGTACACCGATTCAATAATGAGCGTATTAATGTCGGTAAACACGTCCGCGTGCGGCAGAAGCACGCTCGTATCGTTCCCGATGTCGCCGGTAAATAAAATATTTTTCCCGCCGTACTCAATGCGCACGAACGCGGACCCTAAAATATGCCCGGCGTTCAACAGCGTGAAACGGGCACTGCCGATTGCAATTGTTTCGTAATACGGCAAGGGATGAAACAAACGTAATGCGCCTTCCACATCCTCACGGCTGTAGCAAGGCTCATCGTGATGGCGCTCCGCTTCTTTTTGCATAATGATGTACCCGTCTTCCAGCATCACTTCGGACAGGTCGCGCGTCGGAGGAGTCGAATAAATTTTTCCGCGAAATCCTCTGCGGTAGAGCACCGGCAGGCGGCCGATGTGATCCATGTGGGAATGCGTCGCAAACACCGCTTCAATTTCAGCGGCGTCAAACGGAAAATTTTGGCAATTCCGCTCTTCGGAAAACCGGCGGCCCTGAAACATGCCGCAGTCAATCAAAATTTTATGCCCTTCAAATTCAAGCAAGTAACACGAACCGGTTACTTCGCGCGCTCCGCCGTAAAATGAAAGAGAAATATTGCTCATAACTCAATTTGTGATTTAATGCGGTCGGCAAGCGAAAAAAATTGAACTGATCGCATATTGCGCGGGCGCGCCATCGGCACTTCCAAAATTTGTTTCACTTCGGCGGGGCGGCGCGACACAATCATAATCCGATCTGAAAGCTGAAGCGCTTCTTCAACCAAATGCGTTACCATTACCACGGTCATACGATGCTTCTGCCAGATTTGCAACAAGTCGGAACGCAAGGCATCCGCCGTAAACGCGTCAAGGCCGGAAAACGGCTCATCCATCAGCAACAATTCCGGACTTACCGCCAAAGCGCGCGCAATGCCCACGCGCTGTCGCATGCCGCCGGACAATTCTTTGGGATATTTTTTTTCAAAGCCCGGAAGCCCGACTTCTTTGATTTTTTCCTGGACAATTTTATTCTGTTCTGCCGCAGGAACACCGGCCATTCGCAAACCAAACGCCACATTTTCGTGAACCGTAAGCCACGGAAAAATCGCAAAATTCTGAAACACCATTGCGGATTTTTTTGCTAAAAGTTCCACGGAACCGGATGACGGTTGAATCAATCCGGCAATAATGCGAAGCAGGGTTGATTTGCCGGAGCCGGAAGGACCCACGATTGAAAAAAATTCCCCCTGGCGCACTTCAAACGAGATGTTTTTCAGCACTTCAAAACGTTTTTTGTCTTCAAGCGTAAAGTGATACGACAGATTATTTATTTTTACCGCCGGATTATTCGGCATAAAGTTGTGATTTTTTTAATAACGGCAGCCAAACTAA
>JAGXAD010000135.1 GCA_018971745.1 Patescibacteria group bacterium | reverse complement strand
GTCGGTGTCAATGGGAATGTGATTTTTCCGCGCGGCAATAAGATACGGAGAATCATCCGGAATGCCCGCGCCCTGAATAATCAGGTTAGCCGACAAAAAATCTTTTATGCGATGCTTGCCAAGCGCGTAGCGGATGTTTTTGAATTGTTTCAGTTTTGCAAGCGACGGTAAAAGTTCTTTTTTTAATTTCAAATCAGTAACAATCACTTCTTTGCTTTGCTTGGCAAAAAATTTTGCGGCTCCGACTCCCCCGCCGTGCAAACCAAGACCCATAATCAGAACTTTCTGAATCGGATATTTCATGAGAAGATGAGAAAAAATGAAAAGTTAGGTGCGTTTTAAAATTTTTCCCGCGCGTTTTCCGCTCAGCGCGACGTTTTCTATCGCAACTACGCCGTTGACGATGACCGCTGAAATGCCTTCCGAATACAAATACGGATTTGCGTAAGTCGCGCGGCTGCGAATTGTTTCAGGATTAAACACCGTAACATCCGCGGCGTATCCTTGTTTCAGCAGACCGCGGTTTTTTATGCCGATGGCATTTGCCGGTATGCTTGTAATTTTTTGAATCGCGTTTTCCCACGATACTAATTTTTTCTTGGCGACAAAATGATGCAGAAAATGCGGGAATGTCCCGAACGAACGCGGATGTACGAGGTTTCCTGTTTTCGCGGCAGTCGTATCGTAACCGGAACCGTCGGACGCGATTATGGAAATCGGATTTTTTATCAAGAGTTCAAGATTTTTTGAAAATATGGTTTTGTTGAATATGGATACGCGGCCGTGATTGGCAACCAAGAGCGATAATATCGTTTCTTCGGGGCTTTCGTTGCCGATCTCGGAAATTTCTTTAATTGTTTTTCCGGCGTGATACGGATATTCCGCGGACGCAATAACGATTGCGTCGTAATGCAAAGTAAGTTTTTTAAGATCATCAATGATTTTCGTTTTTAACGCCGGATCCTGAATCCGTTTAATCATCGGTTCAAACCCGCCCTCTCTCGCCCACGCAGGAAGCAATTGATATAAAAGCGACCCGGTGCGCACATACGGGAAAAGATCAAACGAGAGTTTCACTCCGTTTTTTTCCGCCAAGGTCAGCATGGCTTCGGTGTTTTCCACAAAATCCCAGGATTTGCGCCCAAGAAGTTTTAAATGAGAAATATGAACCTTGATGTCAAGTTCGCGCCCAATGCGGATGAGTTCGTTGACGCCGGAAAACACATCTTTTGATTCTGAGCGAAGATGCACTTTGTAAAGCCCGTGATAGGGATTGAGAGTTTTCAAAAACGAAATAAGCTCTTCTGACGATGCGACGCTCTCGTGCGAAAAACTCAAACCGGTTGAAAACCCGAATGCGCCCGCTTCCATGCCTTCATCAATCATCAGTTTCATTTTTTCAATTTCTTCCTGTGTTAATGCCCGTATTGCGGAGCCGATAATGCCTCTTCTGATTGTGCCGTGGCCCAGGAGCGTGCCGAAATTTATGCCGAGACTGTGTTTTTCCAATTCCGTGAAAAATTCTTCCATTCTTTGCCAGTTGGTATTGATGCGCGAGACATCGGTATATTTTTTCATTGCATCAAGAGCTTCTTTTGACGCAAGCGGGGCAAGCGAAGTTCCGCAGTTGCCTCCGATAATCGTGGTAACTCCCTGCGTAAGCATGCTTTCTTGTCCCGGATAATCAAATAATGACCAAGTTACGTCCGAGTGCGAGGTAATGTCAATAAAGCCGGGCGTAACGAATTGCCCTGCCGCTTGTATAACGATTGTTGCCGGCTGTTCTCCAAAATCTCCAATACCGGCAATCAGCCCGTCTTTAATCGCCACATCGGCTTTTTTCGGAGGCTCTCCCGAGCCGTCAATCACCGTTCCGTTTTTTATGAGAATATCGTGCATTTTATCGAAAAATTTTTTTAAAAACGATTTCTAATTTTTTATCAATATGTTCCGGCAATTTTTCGTGCGGAATTTTCAAATGTTCCAAAACTGTTTCAAATCTTTTAAATCCGCCGTCGCTTCTTAATTCAACCCATTCAACTTTTCGGCTATTTAATTGTTTTTTGTTTGTATCTGAAAGTTTATCGGCTACAAAAACCTTGCTGTCTCTGGCTATAACTGCGTCGGCACTCTCTGGATTGCCACGACCCATTAACTTAACCTCACATTTGTGCTGATTTTTACCTTCAACTAAATAAAAATCAATTTCCCTTTCAAAATCATCTTCCTCAATAACTTTACCTTTTA
>JAGXAD010000134.1 GCA_018971745.1 Patescibacteria group bacterium | reverse complement strand
GCACCCACGCTTGTCTCTGCATCTCTTCACCATGTACTACCTTTCTCATTAGCTCAATTTCTGCCTGATACTTTCTCCGAATATTATTTTCTTTATTAAACACATCAAATAACCAAGGGGTTGGTGTATCACCAACTTCTAATTCACATTCTGCTTCTTTCTTCAGCTTCCAAACTTCAAATTGCTCTTTGTTCATAATAATTCTTATTATTAGAAGCAGTAAAAATCAATTAAAGTTGTGGGTCTGCTGAACATGTATCGTCGTATGTTAAATAGGGATGTGTTGGGTCTGTGCAAACACCCCCACTTGGGTCTTTTTCATAAACATAAGCTGTCGCACAAGTATGACTGGTTGAAAACAACGAACTGTCGTTTTCAATACGCACACACTCTCCGCCCCCCATACTTCGTCCACTCTTAGTTTTTCTACTATAAGTACATGAGAAAGTATGGTAAAGCTTCTGCCAAGTGTCAGGTGTAAGTGTTACCACTTCTCGGCAATCGTCATATTTAACTACGCCCTCTCTTTCACCCCACCCCAACAAACCATGAATACCCCAAAACACAAAACTTATCATTATTAAAATCCCAACAAAATTGCCCCATTTATCATTTTTGTTTGTCATAAAATTTTTTTGTTATGAAATAAAATACTATTTTCTGGGGGACAGGGATTCGAACCCCGATACCATCCTCCAAAGGGATGTGTCCTACCATTAGACGATCCCCCAATAATTTATGCTCAAAATTTTAAATTCCGGATTCTAGATTCTCCGTCATTGGCACAACTCCACCACAGCAAGCTCAAGCGGAAGTTGAGGAACCGGCGCAAACGACATCTGGCGGCTTGCCGCAAGCAATATGGAATTTTTTTTCTGAATGTCCTGCATGCTCATTTCCGGCAACGCGTTTTGGATAAATTCTATTTCCTGCGGCAGAAGTTCAGCCTGCACGAACGGAAGCAGAGCAGAACTGCTTTTCAAAAGCAGAGCGTTTCTGAAATACATCGTGAGAAACCGGAAAATAAAATGAATGTCGTGCCCGGCCGAATGCAGTTCTTCAACCAAAGACAACGCATGGGCAGAATCTTTTTTCACGATTGCCTCAAACATGTCGCGAAGGGCCGAACGGGGCGGCACGCCAAGCGCATCCTCAACCATTTTTTGATTGATTGTTTTCTCGGCAATCGCGGCAATTTTCCCCAAAACGCTTTCTGCGTCGCGCATTGAACCCTCTCCGGCAAATGCGATTAAATGCGCCGCGTCCCGCTCAAGCGACAACTGTTCGGACGAGGCAAGGCGGATGAGGCGGCCCGTAATTTCATCAATCGTGGGCCTGCGAAAATCAAACTGCTGGGTGCGCGAAACGATTGTCTGCGGAATTTTTTCAAGCTCGGTGGTCGCCAAAATAAATACGGCGTGCTGGGGCGGCTCCTCAAGCGTTTTCAGAAGCGCGTTAAACGCCGCTTCGGTCAGCTGATGCGCCTCATCAATCACATAAATTTTATAGCTGCCGCGGGCGGGCGTTACGCGCACATGCTCGCGCAACTCCCGCACCTCGTCAATGCCGCGATTTGACGCCGCGTCAATTTCAATCAGGTTAAACGAACTGCCGGAATTGAACTCGACGCAAAACGCGCACAGGTTGCACGGCTTTGTTGTGCCTTCACAGTTTAACGATTTTGCAATCAGGCGCGCCACAGTTGTTTTCCCGACTCCGCGAGGACCCGAAAACAAATACGCGTGGGCGACCTTGCCCATTTTTATCGCGTTCGTTACCGCACGCACCACGCGCTCCTGCCCGACCACTTCCTCAAACGAACGCGGCCGATATTTTCGGTATAAAACCTGATGTGCCATACCTCACCAGTATAGCAATGTTTTCAAAAATGAAAAGACCGCATATTTCAGCGGTCTAAAACAATTCTTTCTGCGCAAATTTAATCACAGTTCTCTTCCGTAAATATCGTAACCATCACAACGCCGTCCGCAAGCGACTCTCTGACAACTGCATTAAAATCTTTGCGCCCGGCATCAAACGCCTTTTGCACGCACGGATGCTTTTTTGCGGCTTCAACCGCCTCTTTAGTCAGACGATGCACCAAATCGGGCAAATTCTCCTGCTTCGTAACATTACCTTGCTTGCTTGCTAAAACGGTTTCTTTGGCATACGCGGGTAGCGTGGCTATTCCGACAAAGAACAAAGTTATGATAAAAACTGCCAGTGTTTTCTTCATTATCCGCTCTCCTCCTTCAAAAATTATCGCAATCGTATTGTAG
>JAGXAD010000133.1 GCA_018971745.1 Patescibacteria group bacterium | reverse complement strand
TTCCTCTCTTGCTTCAACGCGCGATTTTGCGGACACAACGGCTTCTTGCCCTTTTTCCTGAAACACTCCGGAAAGAACCGAGAACTGCTCCGACAAAATATGCGACGCCTTCTGCAATGCGTCGCGCGGACTGACGCTTCCGTCGGTCTGAATGTGCAGACGAAGCAAATTATAATCCGTCCGATCCCCGACGCGCATATGTTCCACTTCATAATTTACCGATCGCACCGGCGAAAAAGACGCGTCAAGCGCCACCATGCCGATGTCAACTTTTTCCTTACGGCGATCCTGTGACGCTTGATACCCTCTTCCGCGCTCTATCTCAAACTCCGCAATGATGCTTGCTTTCTTGTCGGTAAGCGTGGCAATATGCGCCTCCGGATTTACCACTTCAATCTGGGACGGCACGACAATATCCGCGGCGGTAACCTCTTTTTCGCCCTTTACGGAAAGCTTAGCCGAAAACGGGCCGTCTCCGTGCGTGCGGAACCGTACCTGCTTCAAGTTAAGCGACAGATCAACCATGTCTTCAAGCACCCCGGGCAAAGTGGAAAATTCGTGATTTACCCCTTCCAGTTTGAATGAAGTAATCACCGCTCCCTCCAAAGACGACAACAAAACCCGTCGGAGCGAATTTCCGATGGTCATGCCGTATCCGGGATACAGCCCCTCTATCTCATACACCCCGCGGTTTTTTTCCTCAAAAATAATTTTTGGTTGTTGCGGTAATGGAATCATAATCGCTGACGCTCAAAGTCAAAATGCAAAATGCAAAAATCAAAATGAACGAAGGAATTCCTGAAATTGTCCCGACCGCCGTCGCGGACAATTTCAGGAATTCTTTACCGTACTTTTGACTTTTGATTTTTGAGATTTGAATGTATTTATATTTATACTCTTCTTACTTTCTTTGGCCGCGGGCCGTTGTGCGGCATGGGGGTTATGTCTTTAATCAAGGTAATGTTCAACCCGTGGTTTGCAAGCGAACGAATCGCGGACTCGCGCCCGGACCCGACCCCTTTTACCAAAACAATTACTTCGTCAAGCCCCATTTTTTTTGCTTTCTCAACCACCGTTTCGGCAACGCGGCTTGCGGCAAACGGCGTTGCTTTTTTCGCGCCCTTAAACCCCATTGCCCCGGCAGAGGACCACACCAGCATATTCCCTTTCTCGTCCGTCAACGACACGGCCGTATTATTATAGGTAGCCTGAATATGGGCGATTCCTTTGGTGCCTTTTCGCGCGCCTTCCGGACGCGAAGCGGATTCCGCGACGCGCACAACCGGCTCGCCGTGAATGTCGCCTTCGGTATCTTCTGTTTTAATAATTCGTTTTTTGCCCATAATCGCTGATGCTCAAACGCAAAACGCAAAAGTCAAAACGCAAAATTTAGGAATTATTGAATTTTGCAAATGGCAAAATTCAATTTCACCGTAATTTTGATTTTTGAGATTTGAATTTTGAATGTATGTTTATGTCGGTGATGCCGCGGTCTTTCTGCCGGACCCCATGGTGCGGCGCACATTGCCGCGGCGCGTGCGCGAATTGGTTTTGGTGCGCTGGCCTCGAGTGGGCAAACCGCGGATGTGCCGCAATCCGCGGTACGCGCTAATGTCTTTCAGCCGTTTAATGTTCATTAAAATATCCCGCTTCAATTCGTTTTCAATGCGATAATTTTTTTCAACAATCTCCCGGATGCGATTAATTTCATCCGGCGTCAATTTTCCCGCGCGCGTGTCAGGATTAACCTGCGCCTGCTTGACGATTCTTTTTGCAAACAAGGGACCGACGCCAAATACATAGCGAAGCGCTATGTCAATTCGTTTATTATCAGGAATGGTGGTGCCGACGATTCTCATATTTATTCGCTGATGCTCAAACGCAAAAATCAAAATGCAAAATGTAGGATTAAAAATTTTTCACAGAAAAATTTTCTTCCATTTATTTTTATTTTTGAGATTTGATTTTTGAATTTATTATTATCCTTGCCTTTGCTTATGTTTAGGGGTCGCGCAAACAACAAAAATCCGTCTTTGACGGCGCACAATCTTGCATTTATTGCATATTTTTTTAACTGACGCCCGTACTTTCATAATCGCTTACGCTCAAACGCAAAAGTCAAAATGCAAAATTTTAGTAACACTATTTTTTATCCGTTGACAAAAAATAATTATTCCTTCATTTTGATTTTTGAGATTTGAATTTTGGATTTATTTCATCCGATGCACAATTCTCCCTTTTGTTTTGTCATACGGAGAAAATTCTACTTTCACCCGGTCCCCCGCAAGCACC